>CAYHKY010000001.1:0-55274 GCA_964357355.1 uncultured Gammaproteobacteria bacterium
ACCTATATTTTAGGAGCTTTAACATTTGTTTTAGTAGGATACCGTAAATTTTTTCAAGGTGCATATGTTCATAGAGACCCGTTGTTTTTGATTGCTATCTTTTTTATCCTCTTAGGCACACAATTTATATTAATGGGATTATTGGCTGAAATAATAATGAGAACATACTTCGAAACACAACGTAAATCTATATTTGAAATAAAGAGCACGAGAAATTTATCTACAGGTAACTACTGAAATATCTATGAGTCACAATCGTTTTAGTTATGAATGGCAAAAATATCCGGACATAATTCCTGAGTATGAAACCCAATTTCTACGCTGGATTATACCAATTAAGCCGGTTTTTTTTAAGAAAAAAATTATTCTTGACGTGGGATGTGGAACCGGGCGTAATAGTGTTTGGCCACTTAGATATGGGGCCAAAAAAATAGTTGCTTTTGATGAAGATGTAAAGATTGTTCAAATTGCTCGTAAAAATTTACAGGAATTTCCCAATATTGCGATAAATCACAAATCAGTTTATGAACTTAGTTATAAGAATAGATTTGATATTGTTTTATGTATTGGTGTTTTGCATCATCTTGCTGATCCGCAAACTGCACTTAATAAAATGCACGCGTCACTAAAAAAAAATGGAACTATAATTTTATGGGTGTATGGATATGAAGGTAATGAAGGGATATTAATAATTATTAACATTGTGAGAAAAATTACCTGCCGTTTGCCTCTGGTAATAGTTCATCTGTTATCTTTTGTAATATCATTACCTTTATTTGTATACTTAAAATTGTTTCCTACGATGCATCCTTACTTCCTGTTACTTTCCCATTTTAAATTTTGGCACATCCGTTCAATAATATTTGATCAACTTATTCCCCAAATCGCAAATTATTGGAGAAAAGCAGAGATTGAATTATTAGTAAAAAAAAGCGGTTTCACCTCAATTAGTTTTCATCATACAAATAGAAATTCATGGACGGTAATTGCTCTGAAATGAAAATGTTTGATCTTTGAATTTATGACATGGTAAGACAAAAAATTAAGCTATTTTATTCAAATATATGTGTGGAATCGTAGGAATTGTTGACTTTAAAGGTGTTCCTCAGAGGAGCATTCTTGATGCCATGCTAAAGACAATTGATCACCGTGGCCCTGACTCTACAGGAAGATATGTAGATGAAGAAGTTGCGTTAGGTGTGCAAAGATTATCAATCCTTGATCTCATAACAGGGGAACAGCCAATTACAAATGAAGATAATACTATTGTGACAGTATTTAACGGTGAGTTATATAACTACCCAAGTTTACATCAAAAACTTACTCAAAAAGGACATAGATTCAAAACCAAAACAGACACTGAAATATTGGTTCACTTATATGAAGAATACGGCAAAGACTTACCCAAATTCTTAAATGGAATGTTTGCCTTTGCAATTTGGGATAAAAAACGTAACTTATTACTGTTGTCACGGGATCAAATTGGAATAAAGCCTTTGTATTATTATCATGATCCAAGTTTTCTTATATTTGGTTCCGAATTAAAAACTCTATTAACTCACCCCAGAGTAAATAAGAAATTGGATATAAATGCTCTTAACCTATATTCTCGTTTTGGTTTTATTCCAGGACCATTTTCTATATTTTCCCGCATTCACAAATTGCTTCCGGGGCACAATCTCATCTTTGACCGGAACGGAGTAAAGATCAATAAATACTGGAAGTTAGAAATTAACTTTGATCTAAACACTGTAGATCTTGATCAATTACTAGAAAAAATAATCTGCGCTCAGGGTATTGCAGATGTGCCGGTAGGAGTTTTCCTAAGTGGAGGTATCGACTCAAGTTTAATTGCATGGTATCTCTCGAAAGGATTAAAATATCAATTACAAACTTTTTCCGTCACTTTTCGTGAGCCTTCATTCACCGAAGAAACGTATGCAAGTGTCGTTGCGCGTAAATTGAACACCAAACACCGTCAAGTGGAATTTATTGCTAATGACGTTGTAACATTGTTCCCTAAGATTATAGAAAAACTTGATGAACCTTTGGCTGATCCATCATTATTTCCCACGTATCAAATTAGCCGTTTTGCTGCGAAGTATGTAAAAGTAGTTTTAAGCGGAGATGGAGGAGATGAAATATTTGCCGGATATCCTACATATCAAGGACATTTAATTGCAAGTCGTTTCAACTGGTTGCCAGAATCATTAAGATCTGCAGCGATAAAAATTATTACCAGGTTTCCTCATTCATATGACAATTATCCAGCACTCGATGTGTTGCAAACATTTCTCCAGGGGCTATATCTAACACCTGCGGATAGACAATTAAAATGGCTTCAATTGTTATTCGGAGATGGACAAAAATATTTGAGGCCAAATTGGAAAAAAGAGATAAATACTAACGCATTTTTTAAATATTCTGACTTCTCAAATAATCCAGTGATTCAGGCGCAAATTGTTGACCTGATGACTTATTTGCGAGATGATTTATTAGTAAAATCGGATCGTGCTTCGATGTATAATTCATTGGAGATTAGAGTACCGTTTGTAGACTTAGAGTTAATCCAATATGCATTTTCAGTGCAAAGCGTTCGTCATATTGATGTATGGAATACAAAAAAATTACTACGCAAATTAGCTCAAATAAAATTTGGCACCCTAATCTCCAAACGAAAGAAAAAAGGATTTGGAATACCGATTGCGCAGTGGATGCGTTATGATTTACGAGATTTTTTTGAAGAAAAATTAAAGAATAGCCAACTTGACGAATATTTTGAGCGATCAGAAATTGACAGACTTTTCATGGAACATCTGTCTGGAAGTGCCAATAATGCAAGACAAATCTGGCTAATTTCTATCTTTAGTGCCTGGGTGAGAAGATGGTTGAATTAAAACTGATGAAAAAATACTTTCAAATAAGTATAGCCATAATTTTATTAATATCCTTTTTTTATTTACCAATTCTGAGGACCTTCTTTGTGCAGGATGATTATTGGTTTATATCGATAAGTTCCCCTAAAAATATTAAAGAATTATTGATACTCTTCTTTCCTTTTCGTGAAGTTCCTTGGTATCGACCGTTATCATCACAGATTTTTTTCTTCGTCGGTAGAATTTTTTTTGGCTTAAACCCGTTTCCCTTCCATTTAGTAGTTTTATTTACTCATTTTATGACTGTATATTTCTTATATAAATTTCTGAATTTATATCTAGGTCAAAAACAAATCTCGATAATTGCCTGTGTTTTATACGGAATTCATCAACTGCATACAGTGAGTTTATCCTGGCTTGCTGCGTACCCTTTTGTTTTGGGACCTGTGATTTTATTGCTTACATGGTATTTTTTCCTTGTAAAACGATATGGATATACATTACTCTTTTTTTCCATCGGGTTATTGACTCATGAAATATTTATTCTTCTGCCGTTAGGATTAATTATTTTTGATTATTTTAATACCCGAAAGATAAATAGTAAAAGCTGGATAGTCTTATATTTTATCATGAGTACTTTAATTGTTATTATGCGATGGGTATTAATTCCTACTTCCCAAACAGGTTCCGTGTACAATTTTAGTTTTTCAATTAAATTCTGGTCAGCTTTAAAATTTTATGTACTGCGGATTTTCGGTGTCCCTATGGGCATAGATCAGATGTCACAACCAGTTAAATTACTTGTAATATTATTATTAATCGGACTTTGGGTTATTGTAAGTGTATCTGCATTTAGTTTTAAAAATAAGCAAATTGAGTTTGATAAATTATTTCTGCTTCTACTTATTTCATTTTTATTTATTTCCCCTTTTTTATTATTACCGGAGCATCTTGCTCCTCATTATCTATCTTTTGCAGCTCTTGGTTTTATTCCCGTTTTAGCTAAATGTATGCAGCAAGTGATACTAATTTTCGGTAAGCGAACCTTTGTTACAGTCATGTGTATGTATTTCAGTTTGCAGTTCATTGGTATTGGTTGGACGTTTAGAACTCATTGGATTTTCAAAAGAGCGGCACTTGCAAAACAATTGATTCTAGAAAAAAAATTAATTCATCATATCGGAAGTGAGGAATATTTTGCCTTAGGTGCAGGAGCTGCGGAAAAAGTATATTCTTCTAAGTGAATTTAACCAAATTAGATCCCTGTTCCAATTATCATAAATGAGATTCCAAAAATTAACCCCAGGAACTTTAGTACTATCGTTTGTACTTCTATTTGCATCGGCAGAATTCTTTTTGTTACTAAGGCACAAATCACCTTATGTCTCCGACACATATTTTTATAAACACCAGGTGTATATTTACTCCGGAAAAGATTTTAATCAGGCACATGATGCTGTTATCAGCCAATTAGATTTTACAAAACTTGATGAAATAGAAAAAAACTTCTATTTTGATAGAAAAGCGTATACCCGTTCACTTTCATTTATATCGAAACGACCACTTTATCCTTGGATGGTTCTGATACTAAACTCTATATTACAGAATGAATATCTATCTCTGTTATTACCCGTGTTTGTTTCTTATTTCTTAGTAATTTTAACTTTTTATCACTTATGTCGACTCGATATGCCATGGTTTTATGCTTCTATGGCAATTGCCAGTTTTATTTCGTTTTATCCCTATCTTGATTTATCAACGTATTTTCTAACAGATACGATTGGAACTGCGTTTTGGTTGGGACTACTCTTATCTATATATCGCTACTTTGAAACAGACAAAAAAACCTGGTTACTAATTTACGCATCTCTTTTAGCAATATCATTGTTGAATAGGGAACAGAATGTACTTTTTCTGGTTGTTATGGGAATAATGTGGTTATTGCTGCGGTTTCAAAATAAGTCTTTTAAAAAACGATTTAAATCAATTCATAAAATACTTTTAGTTACCACAGTTGTTATTGGTGTATTTGTAATTGTTTCATTAGTATTAGGAACACGCACGTTATATGACACTATTGTCTATACTCAAAACCAATATGGTTTATTAAACAATGTTTATCCGCTTGAAAAAACCCTACTATTTCAATTGGACAGAATAATAAAATCACATATCCATTTAGCCAAAGATCTTGCTTCGCGTCATTGGTGGGCTGTATTCCTACTTTTTGGAGCAGGATATGCTACGGTTTTATTGTTGCAGAGAAAAATGTCACTGATAGACATCATGATGTTTTCTTCAGGATTAGCATCTTATGCCGCGATATTTTTGTATCCAATTTTGAGTTACCGTTATTTTTTTCCGGTTGTAGCTTCAATCATTTATTTTTTTATTAAAATGCTAATAAAATTTTCTGGCAAGGAGGCGCAGTTCGTTCCTGAATCTAATGAGGAATATATATAGCCTACATACTTGAATTTGTTCCGGCCATATACCCCTCTAAGCTGCTTTAGTCCCGATTAAATCGGGACAAACCAGCGTAAGACGGGTATACAAACGGTAAATAATGTTTAAAGGCATTACTACTGACTCTGGAGAGGATTTTTTGAATATCTCTTTTTTTAAATCCTCTTGCAACTAATTGTGCCGGCGTAAGTTTAAGATTGAAACTGCCGTAGAGAATTTGATCTGCAAGTTCATAAGTAAACCCGAATTCACCTTCATCTGTTTGTCTTTCCCAGAGTCCTGCAGTTGGAGCGCGGATAATAATGGAATGAGGAACATCAAGAAATTGAGCCAGTTGATAAATTTGTGATTTGTATAGATGTTGAATAGGCTCGATATCTGAAGCGCTATCACCAAAACGTGTAAAATAACCTAAGAGGTGTTCGCTTTTATTTTCTGTACCGAGAACTAAAGCATTATGTTTTTTTGCCCGATCAAATAAGGCGATCATGCGTAATCTGGCCATAATATTTCCAGTTCGAATAGAGAAGGCAGGTTCTTTTGGGGAGGCAAGTTTCAGCGTTGATTTGATGTCCTCAACCGGCTTGGTAATATCTATAAGTTCAATATTTTCAGAAGGTATTAGCGACTTTTTTAAAAGAGTTTCTGCATATTTAATACTTTCCTTGCTCAAGTTGGAATAGGGTAGCATAATGGGAAAAACGTTTTGTGGCCTGATTGATTTCGTTGCCAGATAAAGACTCGTGGCAGAATCTATACCACCAGAAATGGCTATGACAATTCGCGAGAAGTTGGCTTTTGTTAGAGACTCTTGAATAAACTCAATAATTTGTTTTGTTTCTGTGAGGGGATTAATCGATGGAAGAAGGCTTGACTTCATATGTGTATTATAATACGAAAAATGAACAAGTCGAAGCAAAGCTCAGTAAAATTCCTTTTTATTCTATTTCTCGCGGTCATATCTAAACAATTACTGTGGACTGCTTTTATACCTTTATGGCATTTTCCCGACGAACAAGCTCATTTTGCTCAGTTGCAAAATATTGCTGAATGGAAAACTTCAGCTCAGTTTATCCCTAAAAGTACTTCAAGAGAAATATTTGAGTCTGAAAGATTACTAGGTACAGAGCGGGATTGGCAAGGTAACAATCAGTTTACGCACCGTCCAACTTATAACTTAGAATATACCAGTTTGGCTTTAGGTAAACATGAGATGGTAATCACTTCATTTCCTGCAGCATATCGAAAAGAATTTACTATCCGCGAAGCGACATACTACCCACCTTTGTATTATCAGGGAGGAGCATTAATTTACCAGATGGTAAAGGATAAAAGTCTGTTTATTCGTGTTTTTAGCGTTAGACTTTTCAACCTTTGGGTTTATTTAGCAATAGTTTATATAACATACAAGTTGGCTCAAATATTATTTCAGAAACGCCCCCTATTGCAATATTCTATGATACTAACTGTCGCGTTCCATCCTATGTTTTCTTTTTTGAGTGCCGGAATCAATAGTGATAATTTATTTAATCTAATTTTTGCCATGAGTATATTTTTGTGTATTCGAATTCTGGCAAAAGGTTGGAGCATAAAAGCTACTTTAGCGACAATATTTACCGTGTTTTCCGCTATACTCACAAAGCCGCAAGGAAATCTACTGATACTCATTTATATATTTCCGTTATTATTTGCTTCATTTCAAACCAGAAGACTTAAATTAATTATTTGGGGATCAATGATAGTAATAAGTTTATGGCTCTTCAGTTCAGTAATTGTGGCAATTTTAACTGGGACACAATATTTACCGGACGTTCAGGCAGATATAGACTTACAAAATTTGTTGAGTCGCGAATTCATTGATCATATCAAATCTTCCATGGTTCATACTTATCGTGAAGTCATACCTTGGTATTGGGGAGTTTTTCGTTGGTTGAGTCTAACTTATCCACGATATATTCATAGATCAATTAACTGGATTTCACTATTCGCCGTAATTGGATTACTGTTATATCCGATTCAAGTTTTTCGAAAACGTGAAGTGATAGTATCCCCTAAACATGTAAGCTTTCTTTTCTTTTCTGCTAGCGTTTATTTTATTGGCTTAATGATTTTCGATTTTCTTTTTCGAAAGTCACAAGGTTTTTCGTTTGGAATACAAGGGAGATATTATTTTCCGCTCATCGTCTCTCATATGGCGTTATTAATTATTGGTCTAACCACTCTGATTCAATGGTTACGATTAAAAGTTAAATTAATTAAACTGATAGGGGTTGGAATGATATTCCTAAGTGGATATTCTTGGTGTTTTGTGGTTAGTTCGTACTACAACACGCAATCTTGGAACTTATTTTTTATTCAGGCGAGTCAATACAAACCTTGGTTTTTCAAAACGCCGTGGTTGGAATTTTATGTCCTATTTAGCTTCATAAGCACCATGATATTAGTATGGTATTATTTCAGCTATGAAAGAGAAGGCGAATAAGATTTTATTGACTCTTGTACTACCATGTTTCAATGAAGCCCAACACCTTGAGTCAAGCTTTCCACGAATAATAAATGTTCTTGAAAGATTGAACTCTCAGTACGAAGTCATTTTTGTCGATGACATGAGTCAAGACGATACAAGAAAAATACTTTTAAAATTGAAAAATAGATATCGCAAACATAATTTAAATATAATTTTTCAACCAGAAAATTTGGGTAGAGGTTTCGCTGTCGTGACTGGAATTTTAGCTGCACAAGGAAAATATGTTGGATATCTGGACATTGATTTGGAAGTAGCTCCAGATTACATCCAAAAGACGATTGAAAAACTTGCTGCAGGGTACAATGTTGTGTGCGGTTGGCGTGAATACGATTTTGAATTTGAGTCATTGCCTCGTTGGTTAGCCAGTAATACTTACAGATTACTGACACGGTTCGTTTTTAACCATTCACTTCATGATACAGAGGCCGGATATAAATTTTTTCAAAAGAATTCTGCAATTTTTTTAATAGACAATACTAAGGATCGACATTGGTTTTGGGATACGGAAATCATGATAAACGCGGCTCGAAGCGGACTTAAAATTTACGAACAAAAGGTTCGATTTGTACGACGGCGCGATAAAACGTCAACTGTGAAACTAGTTCCAGATACAATTGAATATATAAAACAACTATGGAGATTTCGTTTACGTCTGCTGTCAAAATCCTAAGTTATGCGGACTCTATTAGAAAAAATATTCCATTTCATACGACATCACAAATTTATTTTTATTGTACTTTTTGTGGCATTTTGGTTTCGTTACTATCGTGTATCAGATTTCCAATTTTGGTCAACAGATGAGGAAATTATTGCACATTTTGTTCGAAAAGTTATAGATGAAAAACGACTTTTTCTTGTCAGTCCAAATTTCAGCTTAGGCATTAGTTTGGGATCTGCATTTTTTCTTCTAAGCAGTATTCCTTACTGGTTTGCCAACTTAGATCCAACTCAAGCTTTATATTTAACCTCTATCATAGGTCTGATTACAACAGGAACTTTATATCTAGTTGGGAAAAACATCCATTCCGTACGGCTGGGATTTTTTTCAAGTTTTTTATACGGCGCATCTTTCTTGGCAAGTCTTAACGATAGAAGATGGTGGACACTTTCGGTCGCTCCTTTACTTACAGCACTCACAATTTTTTCACTCAATAAATTGTCGGACAAAAAATATTGGTATTTTACTTTATTAGCAATCTGCGTAATGGCTGCTTGGCAGATTGATCCAAATTTTGGAATACTGCCGATCATGGCAATTGTAACTTTTATTGCATTTCATATCCCAATAATTAAACGTCAATATATTTTAGGTGTAATTATTTGTTTGATGTCACTCTCGCCCCTAATTTTTTTCGAATTCCGTCATCCCGGGACCATAACAACACCTTTTATAAAATTGTTAACTAAATCAAATCAACGACATTTAGATGTATTTCCTATAACATGGCAGCTAGCAGATTTTCTGGCAAGAATTCCAACTACTTACGCTTACTATTTTGCAGTTGAACCTAATGTAGCATTTGATGGAGTATTTAATTGGGTAAAAGAACCTCAAATTGTTGCCACACCTATACCACAAGTGATTATTTTGAGTCTGGCATTATTTTCACTTATTTGGGTATGGAAATATCGAAAAAGTAAGAGTCGGACTAAAAATGGAATCGTGATGATTTGGCTATGTTTTGGAGTTTTTTTGGCAAGTCTTTTCATTTCTCGAGTTATGTTTGGGTTAATTTGGAGAACATATTATTTTCATGTGTCTTTGCCTCTAATTTGTCTGATACTCGCTTTTGGCATGGAAACCATGTATCAAAGTCGTAAGTTTATTACTTATGGAATTCTAGGAGTATTTTTACTCATTAATATAAGAACTCTGGTATACAGTAATTTTCGCTATCCATTAAAAGACAAGTGGAAGTTAGTGAAAGAGTTAAAAAATAAAATTCCGGACGAACCTTTCCGGCTAAAAACAATAGCCGAAGAGGACTTTGTGCATCACGGGTTTTCAGGATTATTTGTATTAGCGAGACTGAGTCCACATAAAAGCGATGAGTATGATGCCCTTGATTGGTGGATGCGAGCACATAGTCTTTATTTTGTTGATCCCGATTCCCCAGCGCCTTTGTATACAGTAATAATATCAGGTAGTCCAGTACGGTTTCCTTCGCAAAATATAGAATATTCAACTCAAGTTGGAGTAATGCACGGATTAATTTACAATAGTCGGAAATAGTTTTTCATTAAATAATGAACCTTAGACATATTAAAGATATCAACGTGAAAGGAAAACGCGTGTTACTTAGGGTAGATCTTAACTTTGATCCTAACACGTCATTAAGTATTCACCACAAACTTAAAAAAATTCTACCGACAATTAAATTCTTGCAAAAAAAAGGAGCAATTATTGTTTTAAGCTCTCATCGGGGACGGCCGGTAGGTTTCCAAGCACGGGAATTAAGTTTAAGTGTATTCAGTCAATTGTTAGTTGACCAATTGGGTATGCCGGTGAGTTTTGTACAAGACTTAGAAACCTATTCGTCTCATCAATTTTCGAACTCCGAAATTATACTTTTGGAAAACTTGCGTTTTTTCCCCGGAGAAGAGGTGAATGATTCTAAATTCGCACATATGTTGTCCAAGTGGGGAGATTTATATGTAAATGATGCCTTTGGGGTTACTCATCGGAAAAACGCTTCACTTCACGCCATTACTCAATACTTACCATCATTTGCAGGATTTCTTATCCATGAAGAACTTGTGACGATCGACCGTTTTTTTAACCATCCTAAAAGACCGTTTCTGGCAATAATCGGGGGAAAAAAGACAGCGGATAAAATTCCGGTACTAAAACGTCTTTTGAAGGTAGTTGATCAAATCTATCTAGGGGGGGTAGTTGGAAATACTTTTTTAGTATCAATGGGCATCACCATGTCCCAAATAAACTATGACCCCAAATTGTTGGAAGATGCAAAATTCATCACTAGTTTAGCCAAAAAACAGAACGTCAAAATTTATCTACCTCAAGACATTGTCGTTCAAAGCAAACCTGCTTTAACAGTTCCAGTACACGCTTTAACAAAAGACATGCATGCTGTTGACATAGGTTTATTGTCACAAAAAAAGTTGGCGGAGCTAATAAATAAAGCAAAAACCATTCTATGGAACGGACCTATGGGTAAATATGAGGAAACTCCCTTTGAAAAAGGTACATTGGTTATCCTTAAAGGTTTACGTAAAACAAAAGCTGAGGTTTTGATTGGAGGAGGAGATACGTTGTCGACCTTTGACCAAAATATTTTTCATCAATCTAATATTTATTTTTCGACGGGAGGCGGTGCGCTTCTTTATTATTTAGCTTATGGATACTTACCTTCATTAAGACCTCTTTCAGATCATCATTAATAATTACTATTAAAATTATTGACCATTGTTTATACTGGCCAACTTCGCTTAAGCCTGTTACAATTTGAAAGAAAATTAAGAAAATGATTATGGAAGCGCTGCGAGAACTAGGTTTCAGGAAATTTCTGCGTTATATATTTTTCCTATGGTGGGATATTGGATTTTCCTTAATGTTTTTTCCACCACTACGTACGACATGGTTATCTGTTTTTGGCGCTAAATTGGGAAAAAATGTAATTCTGCAAAAAATAAGAATTATTAATCCGCATCATCACGGACTAGGAAATCTCTCAATTGGAGATAATAGTGTGTTGAGTGACAATGTGTCTCTGGATTTGGCCGATAAAATTATTTTGGGTAAACATACAGCTGTCGGAGAGGGAGTAATATTCTCGACTCATCTTAAAATCGGTTACTCTAATCATCCTTTACAAAAATATTTTCCTCCCAAAAAATCTCCTATTATAATTGGTGACGGATGTTTTATAGGTGCAGGCGCAATCATATTATCAGGAGTCAGAATAGGTGAAGGAGTTATGGTTCCCGCGGGGACCGTTGTAAATCGGTCTTTAGATTCGTGGGTGGTTGTACATGACGAACAAATTAGGCATCTAATTGCTATTAAGTCTAAATTAAATTATGAACATCAAAATAGGAATTGACGTGGTTGATGTAGAAAATTTCGAAACGCTACTCGAACAGGGAAAAACGTGGCGGCGATATTTTACAGCTAGAGAATTGGACTATTGTCTGCAAAAAACAAATCCAGCCATCCACCTGGCTGTACGATTTGCTGCAAAAGAAGCGGTACTAAAAGCATATGCCGGATTTGGTAGAAAGTTGAGAATCAATGATGTGGAAATTGTGCTTAACTCTTTAGGCCGGCCGGAAGTTGCACATTTAAGGTCATCATTGCCAAATTTACTGATAGATTTATCTCTCTCGCATACCAAGCACACTGCAGTAGCTGTGGCTATTATTACAAAGTACAATGAAGTTCAATAAAACTGTTATTTCTGTTAATCAAAATTTTCCTTATACCTCCGACACAATGCCTTCACTGGCCATATTGATACAACAGGAAAAAAAGCTGCCGTTACCCGTAGGTAACCATTTACGCATAGCACTCATTTCGTCATTTACAGTTAGTGGTTTGGGTAACACACTTCGAGTATTAGCAGGCCAATCAGGTATTGAATCTTTACTTTATGAAGCTCCTTATAAACAGTACTTTCAGGAAATTGGAAAATTAGATAGCAACCTATATCGTTTTCGAGCCGAATTAGCCTTCGTACTTTTGGACCCGGATTCAATATTGATGGATATGAATCAATTATTACCTACAACCAGTTCTTTACAGATTACTAGGTACATAAAAAAACACACAGAATTGCTAATAAATCTTTTAGAGACTTATGTAAATAACAGTAAAACTACTGTTATTTTTTCACTTATTCCGATTCCTCCCAGAAGCGTTTTAGGAGTAGGCGGAGTAAGTTTTATGGGAAGTAAGGAAGTTGTAATAGAAACCATAAATGCCCAAATTAGAAAGCATTTTATTAACTCTCCTTACGTTAAATTTTATGATTTAAATGGTTTTATTATGCAATACGGTTGGCAATCTGTTCGCGATCCTAAAATGCAACTGATGGGTGACTATTTTATATCGCCTGCGTTTTTGCCCCAACTTGGGTATGAATTGGCGGGATTTATAAAAGCGGTACGGGGGAAAATACGTAAATGCATTGTAGTTGATTTAGACAATACTCTTTGGGGTGGGATTATAGGTGAGGATGGAATTGGGGGTATTCAACTTGGACCAGAACCTCCGGGAAATGCATATCTTCAATTTCAAAAAACTCTTTACTCATTTTATCAGCGTGGTGTGGTATTGGCCATAAACAGCAATAACAATGAGATGGATATAGATGAGGTTTTTGCGAAACATCCCTATATGCTACTGAAGCGAGAGTATTTTGCTCAAATTGTCGTAAACTGGGACGACAAAGTTTCAAATATGAAAACTATTGCAAAAAATCTTGACCTAGGGCTTGAATCAATGGTATTCGTCGACGACGATCCCAAAAAAAGAGCAATGATTCGACTTATGTTACCTGAAGTATTAACCGTTGAGTTATCCAAAGATCCGGCAAAATATAGTGATTCTTTGCTAAAACTTAATGACTTTACTCAAATTCTACTTTCAGATGAGGACCTAAAAAGAGGTAAACTATATGCGGATCAAACAAAAAGGCAAACTTTTAAATCTTCAGTTACTGATCTGACAAGATACCTCAAGGAACTTAACCTAACAGTAAAATTTGTTGCTATCGACAATTTTTCCATACCCCGCATAGCACAGCTTACACAACGGACTAACCAATTTAACTTGACTACGAAACGTTACAATGAAGGTGATATTATTAAGTTTTCCCTATCAAAAAAAAAGAAAATGTATGCTATCGAAGTAATTGATAAATTCGGGACTTACGGTATTGTAGGAGTGTTGATTGCAGTGCAGTTAGATTCAAATGAATGGTCAATCGATACTCTATTATTAAGTTGCAGAGTGTTGGGATTGGAAGTGGAAAAAGCATTGATTTATAATTTATTTCTGGATTTGACAAAAGTTAAAGCAAAAAAAGTTAAAGGAGAATATATTTCTACAGCCAAGAATGCACCGGCAGAAAATTTTTTTACGAATTGCGGCTTCAAATTTATAAACACTGATAATAAACATTCACTATACGAATATTTTTTAGGTGAAAAATTAAATTTTCATCCACCTGCTCACATTGCTTTATTATATGAAAATAAATGATATTTTTTCTTTTTCCCGTGTGATTACTGAAGAAAATTTGGCTAGGTATATTGAACTTTCACGAGATAATCATCCGCTTCACACAAGCGTCGAATTTGCCCATAAGTATGGATTCAAAAAAAATATTGTGCCGGGGATGTTAGTTGCAACTTGTTTTTCAGAACTCGTTGGGGTTCATCTTCCCGACCGGAATTATTTTTATTTATCGCAGACTTTAACTTTTCATCATCCTCTCTACGTGGGAACGATGATCACTGTTTCTGCAATGACAGAACATATTTCAGAAACAACAGGCATAGCGACACTCAAATCAAAAATAACTGATAAGTTTGGCAAATTAATTATTAGTGGACAGATGCGAGTAAAAAAATTAAAATCTACAAGTTAAAATGAAAACTTTGCGCAGCGTTTTTGCACCAGTATTGGGTGTGAAACCGGAAGAATTAAATAAAAAATCAAGCAGCAAAACAATCTCATCATGGGACTCCGTAATTAATCTTATATTATTGACTGAAATTGAAAAAGAATACAGTACTTCTATCAGTATTGAAGAAGTGTACAATCTAGAAGATTTGGGAGATGTGTTTGAACTTCTGAGACATAAAGGCGTTCCTCTAAAATTCTAATTTTTAAATGAAGATACTTCAATCACTTCGAAGTTTTATATTACCGATGAAAATATTAGACGAACTTTTACCAGATAGAGGTATCATTTATGAAGTTGGGAGCGGTTATGGTTTTATCGGGATTTATTTAGCCCGTTCAAAAACGGAACGAGATGTTGTGTGCATTGATATCAATAAAGATAAAATTCGTCAAACTCTTAGCACTAAAGTAACTACCAATTTACACGGTGAAGTAAGTGACGCGTTAAAATTTACCTATCAGAAATGTACCGGAGTTGTAATGTCAGATTTTTTACATCACGTTCCTTATAAAATTCAGGAGTCTATATTAAAAAAAGTGACTAGTAAATTACAAAAAGACGGAGTATTGATAATCAGAGAAATAGATGATAATGATGGAATACGTCGATGGTTAAGTAGACTGTGGGATTTGCTTCTCTATCCTTCTGATACCATTTATTACCGTACAAAGCCAGATTGGCTTAAAGTGCTTGCCAGCCTTGGTTATAGAATAAATGTTTCACGCATTATTGGCTGGTTTCCAGGTTCAGCATATCTCTACGTATGCACCAAAAACTGAAATCACATTGGTTCTTGGCTATATTCCTACTAACCGCAATTTTTCTCCGATTGTATAATTTGCCCGAATTGTTTCACTTTACATATGATGAAGAGATTATTGCCTTCGTAGGTAAAAGAATGTGGGTTAATCAGCACATACCACTCATTGGAGGAGTTACACCTATGCATGTGCATGTAGCTCCATATTTTTATTGGTTTTCCGGTTTTTGGTTAGGTTTGTTTTCTTTTAAACCTTTGGGATGGGGAGTGGTAGCCGTAGGAATTGGGGTAGTTACATTGATTTCCTTGTATACAGCTGGTGTTCAATTATTTAACCGTCGAGTTGGTCTTATCTCAAGTATTTTTTATACCTTTTCATTTGCGCAAAATATCTTTGATCGGCACTATTGGGGACTTATTCTTGACGGACTTTGGGGACTCCTTGCCATAATAAGCCTTCATCAAATCATAAAAGGAAACTTGAAATACGCCTGGGTTCTTGCATGCATATTTTTCTTTGCATTTCATTCGGATCCTTCTACTCTAGTTGTTTACATCCTTAGTGGTTTGGTGTTTGTAACTATACACGTTAAACCTCATTTGCTAGTGGCATCTCATATAAATAAATCAAATACCCTGAAAGTGATACTTTTAATAAGTTGTGCGTTTTTGCTTTCTTTACTGCCATTAATAATATTCGACATCAGGCACGGATTTAGTAATTCAAGAGGAATAATTCAATATATAGAGGAATTAAGAAATCCGCGTAAAGGGAATATAGCAGCGTATCCAATAGATACCTTTCTTTTTCTGCCCAGAGTACTAGCGCGGTCGTTATATGTATTTGGAGACTCAGACTTCGCAAAACAATATTCTTATTGTGCTAATTATCAAAAGGGCAAATTGGAAGCAGTTCCAAACGTTGTAACACTAATGATAATGGTTATATTAGGGTTTGCTTTTTGGAAAGGATTTAAAAAACAAAGAAATTCTACTATCTTACTGTTTTTGCTTTTTGCGTCCACTTATTTGGGAATAGTTATATACGGAATAATATTTCAAGGGGACTTATTTGATCATTATGTTGTCACAATTCTTCCTCCGTTTTATTTATTACTAGCATTTCTTACTGATGAGTATCGTGGATACAAAGTCCCCGTAGTGGGAGTAATAATTATTTTTGTCGCATTGAATACTAGTCTGTTAATTGGCGCTAAGCATCGTTATGGATATCAAGACAAAATAAATGCGGTAAATTGGGCAATTGTTGAAACAGCTAAAAAGGATTTCTCCCTTGATGTTATAGGTGATTGTTTTAAGTACAATGGTTATCGCTACTTATTCTGGCTAGAAGGAAAGGAACCAGTTAAAAGCTACGTAGATGTCAACTTCACACATTTATATGATAGTGCTCCTACACAAACCCACCCTTCACTTCTTGTGGTAATAACTAATCCCGACGAAACCGAATCGGATGAATATAATAAAGAATACATTGCCTATAGAAGTAAAACGATAAAGCGGACAACTTTTGGCAGAATCGAAGTTTTGATTGTAGATAACAGCAGTTTGCAATTTGTAGGCAAATTTTGATTAAAGCGCTTTTTGGAGTAGCCAGTAGAAAATCTCGGTAGGTAATAGTTTGCGTATCATGGGTAAGAGAAAGGAAAAACGACCGACATGGTAGCGTAAATTAGCAGGGCGATGTATGGCAGTATATAAAATAGATTGAGCAACCTTGTCGGGTGACGATCGGTGTGATGTGCGTTGGTTTGGGGTAGTTATAGATCCGGAATAAAATGAGCGGTAAATGGTGGTATAAACATGTTCCTGCGGTAGCTTGGTTCCTTTAGTATAAAAATTGGTTTCAATTGCCCCTGGTTCTATAAGATACACATTTATTTTTAGTGGTGCAAGTTCCATCCATAAACCTTCAGTATATGCTTCAAGTGCGTGTTTTGAGGCGCAATATGCACTAGATAACGGAAAAGTCATATTTCCACTTATGGATCCCACATTTACGATTGCACCATGAGCTTGTTTGATTAAAGGTAAAAAAATTTTGATAGTCCGATGAATTCCAAAGAAGTTGGTTTCAAACTGATCTTTCATTTCTGAATCGCTCATATCTGCCACAGCTCCGATGTAACCAAAGCCGGCGTTATTAACAAGTACATCAAGTTGTGTTTGAGTATTGGATACAATTTGATAAGCTTTCTTCACTGAGGCTTGAGAAGACACGTCAAGAGTTAAAAGAGTTAATTCGTCTACTTTACCAATTTCCTGCGCATACTCCTTAAGTGGATGAGCCAGATTTATGTCACGCATTGCAGCAATTACCCGATACCCGTTTGCAAGAAAAATTTTGGAGGTAGAAAGTCCAATTCCAGAACTAGTGCCTGTAATGAGAGCTGTTGGACGCATAAAATTCTAATATGTAGTTTATACTATGTATAAGTATACACGGAATATGAAACAAATAAGCCTTACAGGTCATATGATTATTAGAAATGAAGAGCAGTGGGTTTGGTATGCAATTCAATCAGCGCTTAGAATTCTAGATCGGTTGCTTATTTTTGATACCGGGTCAACTGATGACACGGTTAAAATTATCAACTCGATCAAATCACCAAAAATAATATTTGAACAAAAAAGCCCTATTTCTGTAATCGATTTGGTAACGTTGCGAAACGAACAATTAAAGAGAACCAAAACAAATTGGTTTCTACTTTTAGATGGAGATGAAGTATGGCCTCAAGACACAACAGAAGAGTTGTCACAAATCATCACCGCTAAGAAAAATATCGCTGCAATAGCAGTTAAAGCTAGAGTTCCCGTAGGGGATTTGATGCACTACCAACCATTTTCTGCAGGAAAGTACCATATTTTAGGCAAATCCGGACATTTTAATGTTCGCGTGTACAAAAAACTTGACGGATATAATTGGCAAGGAACATATCCACTTGAAGCATATCAAGGACCTGAGGGAATTCCCATCCAAAATCAAAATGAAAAGGTATTGCTTCTAGATCATGAGTATTGGCATTTAACGCATTTAAGAAGATCAAAATTCGATAATCATGGAAAAACAAAACTTGAAATAGGTATCAAAAAATCAGTGACGCTTCCGCAGGTTTTTAGCTTGGAGCGGCCCAACATAGTACCTTCTCCTTGGGTGAGTTTTAATTTTCTTCAACAAACAGCTGCATTTATATTAACTCCTTTGAGAAAGTTAAAACGGAGATTGAATTATTAACAATATGGGTAAAATTTATATTGACAGAAAATTATTTGTCATACTTATAGTAGGTTTTGTAATTAGGGTGATGGCAAATAATATTGAGTATTCACCCGACGCGTTATCATTTACAATCTGGGCCAAATATCTGACACAAAACTCAATATCTGATCTATATAAATATCTTCCTTCTGGATACTTACCTTATCCACCTCTTTACTACTACATCCTACTTCCATTTGGGTATCTAATGTCTTTTTGGGGATTAGGTATTGATAGTTGGTTAGCGCTTCTTTTAGTCAAAATACCGGCGATGTTTTCGGATTTAGCAGTAGCAATCGGTGTGTATTTCATAACAACCAAATGGTTTACAAGGTCATTTGGGTTGATAGCATCAGCTTTTTATCTGTTGAACCCGGTAACTGTTTATAACACGTCAGTATGGGGGCAAATTGATGCAGTGATAATATTCTTAGGATGGCTTTGCGTAGATGCTTTTGCCCAGAAACGCCTTTTCAGGGGGTGGTTTTGGTTCATACTTGGATCCCTTATAAAACTACAAATGTTAGCTTTATTGCCATTGGCGTTAATACTCACTGTAAAAAGATTATCCGTGAGAATGTTTATCAAATATATCTTTATTTTGGGTGTACTTGCTTTTATACCTTTCCTTCCATTGCTAATTACTGAAGATATAGTTTCAACCATTGTGTATTTTGTGAATTTGCCAAACCAGTATCCTTATACATCAATATTTGCATACAATATTTGGGCACCTCTGGGATTTTTGGTAAGTGACAAACTAAGATTATTTGGGTTAGCGGAAGTTCGTTTAGTTGGGATAATGTTGTTTTGGAGTGTTTCAATTTGTATATTGTATCCGTTCATAAATGCAAACAAAATTTCGCATAAGAAACTATTTTTTGCCGCGTTTTTACTCTGGTTCGCGTTTGCACTGTTCCCGACAAGAATTCACAGCCGTTACCTTATTTATACATTCGGATTTATTGCTCCGTTCGTTGGTCGACTGCCTAAATTTGCCGCAAGCCTCACTTTTCTTATGATTGCTAATTTTCTGCTGCCGAATAAAAATATTTTTCTTTCACCTCTGGTAGGTTTATTAAATACATCTGTTGTAACTATAGGTATGGTGTTATTTGCTCTAAGCTTATTTATTATTGGATGTAAATATTATAGTTCTATGCAGGTATGAAAAAATTCCTTTTGCCTTTGTTCGTTTGCATTCATGTTTTTCTGTTATTTAACTTTAAGTTTACCGATTGGCCTGAAATGTTAGCATATCCCTATCTGCTATCCCGGGGGTTTCATTTTTATGGAGAAATAGTCCACCCATATTTGCCTCTGTTACCTTACATTATTTTAGGAATGGCATATATAACAGGATTTTCAGTGTTAACTTTGCAACTTGTAACAAGTTTTGTAATCATTGTGTCAGACATACTACTATGGAAAATCGCCAGGGAATGGTTTTCCGAAAAATCCGCTATTTTGACTGTAATCATTTACGCATTAATTTCCTTGGCCTTTGATATTAATGGATTATGGTTTGATGTGTTTTTAGTTCCTTTCCTTATTTCTGCATGGTATTTATATTGGCATTATCTCAGGTCAAATTGTACCAAATTTCTATACTGGTCAGGTTTTATATTGGGTTTCTCGTTCTTGATCAAACAGACTTCTGTGGTTTATGTAGTGATAATCGTGGCTTATGAACTTTATCGAAAAACATTCAAACCTGCCTTTTTTACAACATTAATATTTACACTTCCCCTTTTGGGAGTTCTAGTTATTTTCCCTTTTGCGGAAGTATGGCAATGGGGTATCGTGTTCCCGCTAACTGCCATAGGTCAGATGCCCGGATATATCCAATATCCAACAATAAGACAGTTATTCATTATTTTGATATTTTTATCTCCGACCTTAATCTGGCACAACTTGCGTGATTCAAGAATTAGGTTATTAGGCGTGTGGTTTATTGCATCTCTTTTATTTTTATTTCCGCGTTTTGATTACTTTCACTTACAGCCACTAATTCCGTTTTTTACACTTGGATCGATGCTCGTTTTTACAAAAATAAAAAAACCCACCTTCATGTATTTATCAGCTATAGTGTATTTAGTAATTGTAGGCAGTTGGAGTATAAAACGTTTGTCGATAAGTTTTAATCAACCTCCGCGATTTTTTTCAAGCAGCACTTACGTCACGGGGAAATATTTAGATAAACTGTTACCCAATGACGAGCCGATATATTTTTATAACACTCCGGCACATTTTTTTGTCACCGCTAAACTTTTACCCATCAAACCCTGGGTTGATAACTTCCCCTGGTACATGGAATTAGTTGGTATGCAGGAGAATGTTATTGAAGCGCTTGAGAACAACAGAATACGGTGGATAGTTTATTCAAAAATTGGAGACGGTAAGCAGTATGAGTTAGGTTCCTACAAGCCTTTGATTATCGACCAATATATAAAAGACAACTTTGTTCTTGATAAAAATGTGACTAATGAAATGCAGATTCTAAGACGCAGATCCCTGTATTAGTTAATACGCTTAAGAAGTCTGCTTTCCCCTTTTTGCCAGATAACTTCAAAGGTTTTGCTTTCAAGAAGTGCGTCTATTAATTTTTGAGTTTGTGAATGATTTAGAGGTGAATATTTATTAGGACCATCATTTAGGTCAACGGCGACGTACTCAGAATTTTCGACTTCAGGAAGTAAATAATACTTGTTACGTCCAGATAAATGAGGCAATAGTGAATTTTGACTCGCAACTATAGCTGGAAATGGAATTTGATAGATGAGTTCATGTGCATTTTTCTCCCAAGGTTGAAACTCATAAAAATGCTTTTTAAATACCGAATTTATGGGTCCATGAAAATACACATTTTGTAAAAATACAAATGACAGTAAGTATACAGCCAACTTGTTTTTGGAAATAGGAACTTCTGCTAATCGTTTAAGACTATAAATTGTGGCTATAGATAAAAGCGGAGACAGAGGGAAACTGTAATGATTTAAATTAAGGGAACGATGTATTGATACAGTGTCAATAAATCGAACACCATACTGTTGAAGTATGGGTAATAAATGCAGGGGAGTTAAGAGAGGAAGGAAACCAAAAGAGAATAACGACGTAAAAACAGTATTTATCTTTTCGGCAGAAAATAATAGAAGTAGCAACTGGTTTGGTCGGGTAAAAATGTTGATTAATACTTCTTGGGGTGTGGAACCCATTTCACCATAACCAAAATGGGTGTAGGGGCCTTGTTGAAAATATGGAATGGCTAGGTATATTAGTAAAAATAAACTTACGATGCTCGTCAAAATTATACCAATTCCAAAGCGTAACCTTTTGTAAAAGAAGATTATTACAATGCCAATTGCTACCAATAACAATGTGTATTCTTCTTTTGTGAAAAGCAATCCCAGAATGGAAAAACAAATGCCCCGAGTACGTTTCGTTTCTAAGGAATAATACAACCAACTTAAGAATAAAGACGCAAAAACTGATTGATGAAATCCATCGAAAACCGCGTACTGATACCCTGTAAAAAGTAAAAAACTGAGGGAGACGCTTAGAGACAGCAATTCATGTTTCAACAGTTTTTTTGCCAATAGATAAATTGGTAAAACGCTTAGGGTAGCAATCACAGTATGTGCAATTAATAGCATTCGAACGTCACTATTTAACATATAAAGAGGCGCAAAAAGTAGGATTACCGGTTGAAAATGATCACCAAGTATATGAAGATTGTTTAAGGAACTTCTGGGTTCGATTCCGTGACTTACTTTCCATATAAGTTCATCAAAAAATGCCAAATCCCACGCAAAAGATTGAAAATGATCATGCTTTGAAATTGAAACAAAGCTGAAGAGTATGGAGATCAGTGTTATCAATAAAAGTATAGCACTGTTCTTTTTCAGAAAACTCATGTGAGAAACATTTTAGACTAAACGGTCAAATTATATTGAACGGTATTGAGAAATGGTACAATTTAGGTGATGAAAATTGCCTTCTTGTCTTTTTATTCGGGATCCGTTGATCGTGGAGTAGAAACTGCAACTTTGGCTCTAGCAGGAGGGCTTTCAAAAAATCACCAAGTTACCGTATATCATGCTGGAGATAGGATAAGTTCACAAGTAAATACTGTTAAACTTAAACTTGGTGTTGACTGGGAAAAAAAAGATGCTTCTGGCACATTGTTACGCAGATTTTATTTGGATTACTGGAGTCGGAAAATAACAGAATTTACGGTCAAATTATTACCTAATTTATTAAAAGAAAAATATGATGTCGTAATTCCTGCTAATGGCGGATGGCAGGTTATTTTGTGCAGATTGGCTTCATGGTTGGTAGGAACAAAAATACTTGTTCAAGGCAATGCGGGAATAGGACAAGATGATCTTTTCCAGCTGTATTGTTTCCCCGATATTTATATCGCTATTTCACCTCAGGGTTTCCTTTGGGCAAATAAATTTGCGTCATGGATTAAAAAGAAATATGTCCCATACGGTGTGGATTTACCGCTTTTTAAATTTGCAAAACCTCGAGCTATTTCATTGAGAAAACCGATTGTTCTATGTGTCGCTGCATTTTCGCCATATAAGCAGATTGAGTTATTGTTAAAAGCTATGGAGAAAGTTGAGAACGCATCATTATTGCTCGTCGGTCAGGGAATTCTTAAGGAGGAATTAAAAAATTTAGGGGAAAAACTACTGGGGAACAGATTTATGTTAAAAACCGGAGTTAAGCATGATGAACTACCTGGATATTATAAAACAGCCAATGCGTTTTCTATGCCAAGTGCCGGAAGTGAAGCATTTGGGATTGTGTATGTGGAAGCGCTTGCAGCAGGATTACCAGTAGTTGCCCCGGACGATTATAACAGACATGAAATAATAGGGGATGCCGGGATTTTTGTTGATCCGCAAAACACTGATGAATATGCGCGAGCTATAGCACTTGTTTTGACGAAGAATTTTGAGAATAAACCTGAGTTGCAGGCGAGAAAGTTCGACTGGAAAAATATTGTGAGACAGTATGAGGAGATATTAGATTCATTATGACAGTTTCTGTAGTAATCCCAAGTTATAACGAAGACAGAGTAATTGCTAAGTGTATTTCGTCGTTAGTTACGCAAACGAAAAAATGCGAGATCATTGTTGTCGATGATGGATCCACCGATAAAACACAAAGTATTTTATCGGAAATTCAAATTCCAAATTTCAAATTTCAAATTCTAAAACAAGTTCACCATGGACCAGGCGCGGCAAGGAATCGTGGTGTGAAGGAGTCAAACGGAGAAATATTGGTATTTGTGGACAGCGATATGACATTCGCACCTGATTTTATTGAAAAGCTGATAAAACCAATTGAATTGGGTGAATCAAAAGGAACTTTTACAAAAGAAGAATGTGTGGTTAATTGGGGAAATATTTGGGCGCGTTGTTGGAATTTCAATTTAAATCTTACTGATAATAGGAGAATCCCTAATAATTATCCGGATACGGCTCCTGTATTTCGCGCAATTTTAAAAAAAGAATTTCTAAGAGTTGGCGGATTCACAGAGGGGGTTGGTTGGACAGATGATTGGTCATTAGCCAAAAAACTTGGATACCAGTCGTCAGCGACTAACGCAATTTGTTATCATGCAAATCCGGAGACTCTTTTTGAGGCGTTTAATCAGGCTAGATGGATCGGAAAAAACGAATTCCTATCAAAGTCGTTTGTTCATATAGCCTTCAATACCTTGAAGTATTCATTACCAATTTCGGTGTTTGTAGGTTTCATTATTGCCGCTCGTTTTAAAACACCTAGATTTGTAATATTTAAACTTGTATACGATTTGGCAGTCTCTTTCGCACTCTGGGAACGTGTGTTATCTTCAAATAGAAATAAGTAATAATTATATGCTCTATCTGATACTTATTCTTTCTTTTTTATTGCCTCTTTTTGGGATTAATCAATCTTTTTGGCTTGATGAAGCAGCGCAAGTGATTGAATCTGTTAGGCCATTATCACAACAATTTAATATTCAGGCTGATTTTTGGCCACCGTTTTATCATCTGCTGCTTCACTTCTGGATGTTAGTTGGAAATAGCGAGATTTGGGTGAGATTATTATCAGTTTGTTTTGCAGTAGCCAGCGTATTTATTGCATATCTAATTGGGAAGGATTTACTTAAGTCCAAAACTGCATTATTGGGAGCGGTATTGCTTGCTATTAATCCATTCTTCATTTGGTATGCCCAGGAAGCTAGACCTTATATGCTGTCAGTCTTTTTTGGATTACTCACAAGTCTATTTCTTAGCCGGAAAAAATGGATCCTATATACCATAGCCGTAATTTTTTTTCTTTACACCACGTATTTATCAATATTTCTATTGATTTCACACTTAGTTTATATTTGTGTGTTTGGAAAAAAAATGATCAGGAAATGGTTTTTTTGCATAACAATTTCGATGGTGGCTTTGATACCCTGGATGCCTTCATTTTTCAGACAACTTTTGAGCGGTTCCGGTCTAACTAAATCTCTTCCGGGATGGAGTGAAGCTGTGAGTGTGCCACTGGTTAAAGTACTGCCACTCACATTTACAAAATTCATTCTAGGTAGAATTAGTATAGAAAATAAATTTTTTTACGGATTATTAGTTATAGTCCTATTTATAGTTGTATCTTGGTTGACTTCGACTGCTTTAAAAAAGAAGGCTGAGGAAGTTTGGCGACTTTTGATTCTCACCGGAGTTCCAATCTTAAGCGCTTTTTTGTTATCATTTGTATTGCCAATACTTGCACCTCAGAGGGTGCTTTTTGTGCTACCATTTTTCATGCTTATTCTTGCTATAGGAATACAATCTTTAACTTCAAAGAGAGTTAAATTGATTATTACATTTTCAATAGTCGCTTTATATTTTAATTCGATATTTCAGTACATGTTTAACCCGAAGTTTGGACGTGAACAATGGCGTCAGGCGGTTGAATACATAGAAAAAATGCAAGTTCCAACTTCGATAGTAATTTTTGTATTTCCCGATGCATTTGCTCCGTGGCAATGGTACAGTAAGAGTGTTGTTGAAGCATTGGCAATCGCACCTTCTCTAACAGTAAAAGAGTCAGAATTATCCCGGTTTTCGCCACTATTAGAGCGTATAAACAGAATTTACTATTTTCATTATTTGACTGATTTAACAGATCCTAAAAAAAAGACGCAAAAGTGGCTTCAACAACAAGGCTTTATTGAGGTAAGCGCACAAGATTTTTCCGGTGTGGGTTTAGTGACAACATATGAAAAAGCCATGGCATATCGTTGAAAAATTATTAGGCATTTACCGATGGCATCCGACTATTGCACTCAGGTACCTGCCCATTATTGACGAACTCAGAAAAAATGGATTTCTAAATGTCGATGTATTAGAGGTGGGATCGGGGAGTATTGGGATTGTCCCTTACCTTCGTCATCAAGTAGTGGGTGTTGATATTGCATTTTTAGATCCTATTCATAGGAATTTGACTCCGATTTTAGGAGATGCAAAAAAACTTCCTTTTGCTGATGCCTCATTTGATGTAGTTGTATGTACTGATGTGCTAGAGCATATTTTACCTGTTGAGCGGAGTAAAGTATTGGAAGAATTGATCAGAGTAGGCAAGCATTTGGTGGCAATTGGAGTGCCTTGTGGTCTCCTTGCAGCACAGCAGGATAAAAACTTATCCGAGTTATATCAAAGAATTCATGGTAAGGAATTTAACTTTTTTAGAGAGCATGAAGCAATGGGGTTACCTGATGCAGAGAAAATTTACGCTGATATTGAAAATATTGGACACAAACTCAGAAAAAAAATCTCAGTAATAAGACAAGGTACGTTGAATTTAAAACTTCGGGAATGGCTTATGCATGGATGGATTTCTGATAATTTTTTCACAAACATATTTTTTCGTAAGCTGCTACTTCTTGCCATGCCTATTATGAAAAAAATGAATAATGAACCTACATACAGGCAAATTTACTTTGTAAGGATTTTTCATGATTAATAAACTTTTGCTTAACGGAATGCATTTAGGGAAATCAACTACCGCGAAACATATTTATTGGGTTTTTTCGGGAAATGTTCTCTCAACTATTTTGACTTTTTTTACATTGGTGCTGCTTATTTCACCTCGTATATCAAAAGAGGAATATGGTATTTTTTTGGCTCTGTTTACTCTTGCTACTCTCCTTACTGATTTGGGTGAAGCGGGGTTGGGGGGAGCTTTGGCTAAATATATTCCTCCGCTTACCGTTTCCGGTAAAGAAAATGAAGCAAAAAAATATTTAGCGACTGCTTTCAAATTGAACATGGGTATAGCTTTGATAATCGGAGTTTTGATGTGTATTTTTGCTTCTTCTATCTCTGGGTTTTTGTTCGAAGGGACTAAGGTGTTTAATGTGCTAATTACTGCTTTTATGACTATTACAATGATTACGATGACTTTTTCCACGTTTGCTCTCGCAGCATATAATAAATTCCCTGAAGTTACGGTGGTAAATGTTTTCTATAGCCTTGTACGATTGGGCATGTTAGTACTAATGATTTTTGTAAACCAATTGACATTGCCGGTTATACTTGTAATTTATTTACTTTCAGCACTATTTGCTTGGGGATATACGTTTGTATATTTAGGGATTGATTTCATAAAATTACCTCTAAACTGGAATTATGCGAAAGATTTAGGACGGTTTGCGAGATTTTTGGCCGTGCAAAAAATTTTCATTGCCATATCTAGTAGACTAGATTTACTCATGCTCATACCTCTTGCAGGTGCGATCGAAGCGGGAATTTATGGAATGGCTTCACGATTCGCTCTGGTATATCCACTGGTCATTAGTAGTGTGGGACAGGTTTTCTCGCCTAAATTTGCAGAGTTCAAAGGTGGGAAAGAAGCCACTGTTTTTTTTAGAAAAGCAGGATTGGTTACATCCGCACTTCTAATATCACTAGTCTTCTTTTATATTTTTGCAAGTTTTTTTATACGCACATTTGTTAAAGAATACATTGAGGCAATTCCTGTACTTAAAGGATTGTTGATAGCGATGGCTCCATTTATTGCGGCGACGCCGTTTGTGTCACTTCTTACATACACACTAAAAAAACCAAATATTGTTGCTTTTGCATCATTGGTACAATTAATTGTAATATTTATCGCAAATTTACTCTTTATTCCAACTCTGAAACGTTTGGGTCCTGCAGCTGGTATAGGGGTTGGAAACGCTGTGGCTTTGTTAATTATTGTAACTGGAAGTTGGTATTATATAGCACAAGAAAAATGAAAATAGGAATAGACATATCCCAAAGTGTTTATTTTGGTACAGGCGTAGCAAGTTATACCAGGAATTTAATTAATGCAATTACCAAATTGACACACTCGCATAAATTTGTATTGTTTGGTTCTTCACTACGGCGACAGAAAGACTTAAAAAAATTCTTAGACACTTTGGGTGATAAGTCACTAATTGATTCTAGAATAATCATGTTGCCTCCCACATTACTTGACATAATCTGGAATAGATTACACATTATTGATGTTGAGACTTTTACAGGTAAAATAGATTTATTTCACACATCGGACTGGACAGAACCTCCATCAGATGCTTCAAAAGTGACCACGATACATGATTTGATCGTATATAAATTCCCTGAACATCTTGATAAAGAAATCGTTAATACGCAGCTTTCAAAGTTGGCATGGGTAAAGAAAGAATCTGCCATGATAATTGCAGATTCACAAAGTACTAAAAAAGACATCATGACATACTTAAATATACCGGAGTCAAAAATTAAAGTTGTGTACTTGGGTGTGGATCCTGTATTTAAACCTCAGCCGGTTTCGCGGATTGAGGAACTGCGCAAGAAGTACGAAATAGCTAATGAATATATATTGTCGGTAGGGACTCATGAACCTAGGAAAAATCTCAAACGAGTTGTAAGAGCATTTTTACAATTAAACCATAAAAACTTATCCCTTGTAATTGTTGGAAATAGAGGGTGGGGTAGTGATATAACTGCACAAAAAAATATCAAGTTACTTACCGGAATATCCGAAGTCGAACTTGCCACACTATATTCAGGAGCAAAATGTTTTGTATACCCGTCCCTTTATGAAGGGTTCGGATTACCAGTGCTTGAAGCAATGGCATGTGCAACACAAGTTGTGACTTCTAATAAAGGCAGTCTTGCAGAAATTGTAGGGCCAAATGCAATCGTCGTCGATCCTTTTTCAGAGATAGCTATTTTCGAGGGAATAAAAAATGCGATTTCGTTAAGAGGCAATGACAGAAAAGAAATGCTAGAAAGAGCCCGAAGATATGTCTCAAAATTTACTTGGGAAAAAACCGCATCCGAAACGGTGAAAATTTATGAGTCGATATTATGAAAATTGGTATTGATGCGTATGAAGCTAATGTGCCAATGCGGGTTGGTAGTGGTAAGTATGCTTTTCACTTGCTATCCGAATTGTATAGATTGGACAATCATAATCAATATACCCTATTTCTACCTGAGGCGCCGCTCAATGATCTTCCACCAGCACGATCGGGATGGACTTATGTGGTGAGTTCGGCCGGAGGGTTGTGGACAATAAGAAAGCTTCCGGCTTTGATAAACAAACATAAACTTGACCTTTTTTTCTCTCCTACACATTATTTACCCTGGTTTGTGTCACTCCCCAAAATTATGTCCATTATGGACGTTTCTTATTTACATTACCCGAAAATGTTTCGTATAAAGGATTTATTTCAACTAAAATATATGGGAAAATATTCAATTTCCAGAGCGACAAAAATTCTTACTATTTCAGAATATAGTAAACGTGAAATTGTGAAACATTATGGGTTTCCTCAGAAGAATATAGAAGTTACATATCCAGGTATTGGTGTAAATCAAAATAGTCAAACTGAGATTAAAGATAATGTAGTACATAAAATATTGAAATCAATGGGAATCACCGATCCATATATATTGTTTGTGGGAACTATTCAACCAAGAAAAAATATAGTTCGATTAATCGAAGCATTTGACAAACTTGAAGAAGAAAGGCTTCTTGTCATCGTAGGGAAAAAAGGTTGGCTTTATGAACCGATTATTGAATCCATGCGGAAAGCGAAGAAAAAAGATAAGATATTGTTCCTTGATTATGTCAAAGATGATGACCTGGAGATTTTATATAGAAATGCGTCATGTTTCGTATTACCCTCTCTCTATGAAGGCTTTGGGATTCCTGTGGTTGAAGCAATGAGTTATGGGTGTCCGGTGGTGATATCAAACGTGACAAGTTTACCGGAAATTGGGGGTTCTGCTGCGATATATATTAATCCCACGGATAGCGTTGATCTTGCACGCGGGATTAGTGAAGCGTTACAATTGAAAGGTATTGAGAGGAATAAACTTCTTAAACTGGGAATTGAACAAGCGGCAAAATTTTCTTGGGAAAATTGCGCTACAAAGACAATGAAAGTTTTTGATAGTTTGAAAACTAATATAATATGAAGGATCGGATGGGACGGGAATTGACGACTAATCAAGTATTACAAAAAGCTCAAAGCAGAATTTTGTGGATTCTTTTGGATTTCGAGCTAATGCTGCTTCGTTGGGTGGGACATATTCCAAATCATACATTGCGTACCTTTTTATATCTAATCGCTGGAGTTAAATTGGGTAAAGGTTCCACATTTCATATGTGGGCTGTATTTAATCAACCAGAAAATATTTTTGTAGGTGAAGGAACGATCATTGGTGACCACGCATTTATAGACGGAAGAGAAAAAGTGATTATAGGAAATCATGTTGATATTGCCTCTTCTATCATGATATACAACGGAAAACATGATTATGAAAGTGAAGATTTTCATCCGGTATTTGCGCCAGTTGTGATTGAGGATTATGTGTTTATTGGTCCACGTGTTATTGTTCAGCCTGGTGTAACTATTGGCAAAGGTGCGATTGTTGCCGCAGGCGCAGTTGTTACTAAAAATGTTCCGCCTTTTGCCATAGTTGGGGGAGTTCCAGCACAAATAATCGGAGAACGAAAACAAAAAAACCTCAAGTACCGCCTCGGTTGGGCTCGTTGGTTTCAATAAGGACATTTCCGCTAAAAAAGCCTTAAATAACGAATTTACACACATTAATGCTATAATTTAATAGTTCTTTATGCGTAAACTACTTGCCTGGTTGGATGAACATTTGCTTTTTTCGGTAACCGGGTTTTTACTGGCTTTTATCCCGTTATTTCCCAAGCTTCCGCTGTTTGACATCTTACCTGGTTACATCGTACGGGTAAGACTCGAAGACTTTTTCATTGCGGCTGCTCTACTTCTTTGGTTAGTTCAGTTATGGCGAAAGAAGGTTTCATTTGGTCCAAATCCCTTGGCAAAACCAATTTTGGCATATTTGACTGTTGGAATTCTGTCAATGTTGTCAGCTGTTTTTATTTCGCAAACAGTGCCGATGGAAAGTTTGCATATCGGTAAGATGCTGCTGCATTTCTTGAGACGAGTTGAATACTTCTCCCTCTTTTTTGTCTTCTTTTCGGCGGTTAAAAATATGCAGCAAGTGAAAATTTATTTGACGATTCTAGTCACCACAATTGTTGGTGTAACGCTTTATGGGTACGGTCAAAAATACTTGTACTGGCCGGCATTTTCCACCATGAATCGGGAATTTTCCAAGGGTTGGGCACTTTATTTGACACAACACGCTCGGGTACTCTCGACATTTGGCGGACACTATGATTTAGCAGCATTTACCATGGGGATGTTAATTGTTCTTTGGGCACTCTTTTTCAGCGTTCAAAAAAGATGGCTCAAAACACTAATTTTTATTATATTAGGTGGCGCTTTTTGGTTATTAATTTTAACTGCATCTAGAACTTCATTTCTTGCCTACATCGGAGGTGTCTCAGTGCTGTTTGCTTTATGGGCTTTTCGAGAGGGTATTGCCTGGTCGGCAACCCGCTGGCTAGGAGTAGTCGTTATCAGCATTGTCGTTATGCTTACTTTTGGGGATCTGTCTGACAGGTTTTTAAAAATCCTCAAACTTGAACAAAGAGTTTCCGGCATTCGGGCGTTGGTCTTAAGACCGTTTGGTAAACCGCCAAGCGGAGGTGACCTCACATTTTTGGAAAACAACGAGAATAATATAGAAGCGGTGACGTCCAAAAGTGATTTTCCACCTCTTCCCATAAAGCCGACAGATGTTACTTATGAAGGACCAGATGGGTTTATATCAACTACTTCAGCCTCAGGTACAGCAATTATCAAAGAAGTTCCCAGAACTTATTCGCAGGCTGCGTTGGTATATGATCTCTCTACCGGTATTCGGCTTGATGCTCTTTGGCCGCGAGCAATCAAAGGGTTTTTGCGAAATCCACTGCTTGGCAGTGGTTACTCAACGTTAACGAAGACTCAACAGACTGAATTTACTGAAGCTGAGTCAACAGACAATGATTTTCTGCGGACATTGGGAGAAACAGGTATCTTGGGTTTTTTGACGTTTGGTTGGATATTGGGTTCTATTCTGGTGGTGATTTGGAAGTCATTTACACGAATAAAGGACAAAGTATTTGTAGGGTTACTGATGAGTTTAGGTTCAATAGTGATTGCACTGCTTATAAATGCCGTATATATAGATATATTTGAAGCATCAAAAGTTGCATTGTCTTTTTGGGCATTAGTTGGTGTTGTTTTGGGAGGAGTAAAAGTGGCAAAATTTGAAGAGATTAGGCCGGTAATAATTCCAGATATAAAAGAAACTGCGGAATGGCTCGGACAAAAAGTTCAAAGAATCCTCACAAGTTCACAAACTTACGTCATTCTTTTACTCTTATTTTCCTTCGTCCTACGATACTACAAAATTCATGTTCCTCTTGCGGACTGGCATAGCTGGCGGCAAGCAGATACGTCGGCAGTGACTCGTAACTACGTCAGGTATGGTATTGATCCGTTATATCCGCGATTTGACGATTTGTCTTCGGTTGCCTCAGGTAAACCTAATCCAAATGGATATAGATTTGTAGAATTTCCCGTGTACAATATTGCATCTGTTATTGTTGATAAACTTTTTCCCGGTTACTCAGTTGAATATTCAGGAAGACTGACTTCAATTTTTATGTCCCTGGGGACACTGATTTTTATCTACCTTATAGTCAAAAAATACCTGGGTGTTCGAATTGCTTGGTTGGCAGGGTTCTTTTTTGCAGTGATTCCCTACAATATTTATTGGTCCAGGGTGATATTGCCAGAACCGACTCTGGTATTTTTAACTACCGGAATGATTTTCTTTTTTGATAAATGGGTAGAATCTGAAAAGATTAAATATTGGATTCCGGCACTTCTATTTGGCGTACTAGCATTGTTGGTCAAATTTACGGCAGTTTTTTTTGCAATTCCAATGGCTTATCTTATCTTCAAAAAATGGGGACGAAAAGCTTTTTTTAATCCTTGGATATATGCCTATGCACTAATTACCGTTATCCCATTTTTTCTTTGGCGTCTGCATATTTCACAGTATCCTGAAGGCATCCCTGCGTATTTGTGGTTATTCAACGGAAACAATATCAGGTTTAAAGGCGCCTGGTTTTGGTGGTTATTTGCCGAGCGTATTTCCAAAATGATATTGGGAGGTTGGGGTGTGGGATTGTTTATTTTGGGAATTATCAGGAATATGGAGCTGGGAAAAAATAAATCAAGTTGGATATTCCATTTTTGGCTTTTAGGGATGCTTCTTTATTTAATTGTGTTTGCAACCGGTAATGTACAACATGACTACTATCAGATCATATTAATCCCAATAATATGTATTTTTATAGCCCGGGGTGCAGATTTGCTTATAAGCGGCATAAGAGAATCGATTCATCCATGGTTGGGACGTATCATGTTTGGAGTACTGGTTTTCTTTATGCTTTCATTTGGATGGTATCAAGCGCGTGACCTATATAATATAAATCACCCCGAAATTGTTGAAGTGGGGAGAGAATTTGATCGACTCGTTCCCAATGCACAAGTTAAAGTTATTGCTCCCTACAATGGAGATACAGCATTTCTTTATCAAACCGGTAAACGAGGTTGGCCGATCATCGAAGAATCTGTGGATGCATTGATCGAAAAAGGCGCTCAATTTTATATCAGCACCAATTTTGATGAAGTAACTAGGCAGTTGATAAATGTTGCGCAAAACGTAATTGCTGGAACTGACTCTCTACACCCGTATAAAATAATCAAACAAACGGATAATTATGTCATTATTCAATTAGTGCCGGACAAATTATTACCTCAATAAAATCTCAATGAAAATACTCATGCTAACCCCTTACTTACCTTACCCGCTTTTGTCCGGTGGGCAGATTCGTTCTTATAATTTACTTAAGAACTTGGCAAAAAAACACCAAATTACTTTGGTTGCCCTGATTAAACATAATTCGGAAAAGCGCTACATCAAAAACATAGAGCCTTTTTGCCATAAAGTAATTGTGGCCAGGCGACCGGAAAAACCCTGGACCATAACAAATATTTTAAAAACAGCTTTTGGAAAATATCCTTTTTTGGTGGTCCGGAATTATTCTCCGGAAGCAAAAATGGCAGTAATAGATGAACTGGCGAAAGATAAATTTGACCTGATTCACGCCGAAACTTTTTATGTAATGCCACATATTCCCAACACGCATATTCCAATATTATTAGTTGAACAAACGATTGAATATCTTGTTTACCAACACTTTGCTGATACACTCAAGTTGCCATTACTTAGACCCATTCTCCGAATTGACGTATCAAAAATTCGATACTGGGAAGAATATTATTGGGAAAAGGCAACTAGAGTCGTAGCTATGTCTCAAGCGGATCGTGAAGTGATGCAGTCGAAAACTGCAGATCTGCATGTATCTATAGTACCAAATGGAGTTGACAGCGACTTCTTTATTTTCAAAAAAAAACAATTAAGACATGATTCTAAAATTTTATTTGTGGGAAATTTCAAATGGTTACAAAACCGAGAAGCAGTTGCGGAATTGGTGCATAAAATCTGGCCATTAGTATCCAATAAACTCCGCTTTACGAAGCTTTGGATTGTAGGTAAGTTTCCGACTCAAGAAATTCTTTTATTCAAAGGTAAACGGATCGAAGTTTCAGAAGACGTAGAGGACATAAGGCGAGCATATGAAGAATCAGCAATACTCCTCGCCCCGATTTATGGTCCTGGCGGTACAAGGTATAAAATATTAGAAGCCATGGCTTCAGGAGTACCGGTGGTGACAACACCACAAGGCATTGAAGGATTGGGTTTGGAAGACGGGAAAGAGGCACTGGTTAGAAATGACGCTTCGGGATTGGCAGATGCAACTATTGAAGTATTAACCAGTGCCAATTTATACCAAAAACTCGCAACCCAAGCCAATTCTTTGGTGCGGGAGATCTATAATTGGACTAGTATCGCAAATTCTCTGGATAGCATTTATGAAGAGGTAGCACATGAAAAACATTGAGCTTTCGATCATTATTGTTTCATTTAATACTTGTAAACTATTAGAAAGCTGTTTGCAGTCTATTTATTTTAATGAAAACATTGAATCTGAGAAACAATTGGTTTATGAGGTAATTGTGACTGATAATTATTCCGTAGATGGTTCAATTGAAATGGTCGAAAAAAAATATCCCCAAGTCAGGCTGATAAAAAACAATTCAAATGTAGGGTTTGGAAAAGCAAATAATCAGGGCATAAAAATTGCAAAAGGAAATACAATATTGTTCCTGAATTCTGACATTCTTGTGCAGAAGAATGCAATCATCAGGCTGTATAAATATTTTACACAGCTTCCCAGTAAATCAATCGTCGGTGGAAGACTATTTAATTTAGATGGTAGTCCACAGCCGTCATGCGGACCCGCCTATACGCTCATTAATATTTTTGTAGCACTATTTTTGAAAGGGGATTACTTACATCTTACCCGTTATTCACCCCAATCTGAAAAAGAAGTTGACTGGGTTATGGGAGCCTGTATCATGGCGGAAAAAAAGGCCTTTAAGGAAATTGGCGGTTTTGACGAGGGAATTTTCATGTATATGGAAGAAATAGACTGGCAGTTTCGTGCAAAACAATTAGATTATCGTATATTTTTCTACCCCAATGCACAATTTACCCATGTTGGAGCAGCAAGTAGTCAAGGTAGAGCAACTCCAATACTCAATGTGTTCAAGGGGTTCAAATATTTTTATAAAAAACACTTTCCGGGTTGGAAAGAATATTGTTTGAGAGTATTTTTATTACTCAAGTCCTTAATGGCAATAGCCTTGTTTACTATAATGAACAAAAAAAATGATCATAAATTATATAAAGATGCATTAAAAATTGCCATTTCCTAAATTTACGAGAGGTTAAAAATGAAATTATCTATAATTATTGTTAGTTTTAATACAAAGCGAATTTTAATGGACTGTATCAAATCAATATATGCAAATTACCGAATAAATATAGAAATAGGTGAATTTGAAATAATTGTGGTGGATAATAATTCAACTGACGGTACTTGCGAAATTATAACGAAAGATTATACATGGGTTACTTTAGTAAAAAATGCCAAAAACGTTGGTTTTTCAAAGGCTAATAATCTGGGAGTTAAAAAGAGCAAAGGTGAGGTGGTATTGTTTTTAAATCCGGATACTATCGTACCTGCAAAAACTTTGGAATTCGTTAGGAAAATATTGTTAGACGATAAATCAGCAGGCATTGCAACTTGTAAAGTATTATTGCCAGATGGAGGACTTGATGACGCATCACATCGGGGATTTCCTACTCCCTGGAGAGCATTTACCTTTTTTTTAGGTTTAGGCACTCTTTTGCCTCGCAGCAACATATTTAATGGATACCATTTGGGTTATCAAGACCTGCATCGGTTGCATCAAATTGATGCTTGTGCAGGCGCTTTTCTCATGATTAAACGAGTTGTGGGACAGGCGGTGGGATGGTTTGATGAAGACTATTTCTGGTATGGAGAGGATTTGGATCTTTGTTTTCGAGTGAAAAAAAATGGCTATAAAGTCTTATTTGTTCCCGACGTTTCAATATTTCATTATAAAGGCGCTGCAAGTGGATTTAAGAAACACTCTGCGCATTTATCGAAAATTGATGATGAGACAAAAAAACGTATCACTAATGCCAGATTTGAAGTTATGAGGATATTTTATCGAAAACACTATCAAGACACGTATCCATCTTGGTTAACTTCGCTAATTTTTCTAGGAATTAAAATTAAACAAAAATTGACCGAGATGAATATATGAAAATCGGTATTGACGCGAGACTATGGAACGAAACAGGTGTCGGCAGGTATATTCGTGCGCTCGTGACCAACTTAGCTTCAACTGGTAATTCCCATGAATTTACGCTGTTTTTGAGAAGGCACGAATATAATGAGCTTCCACTTCCCGGTCCAGCATTCCGTAAGGTACTTGCTGATGTACCATGGCATACGGTTACGGAACAGCTCAAAATGCCGGCAATATACAGTCAAGCAAAGGTTGATCTTATTCATATTCCTTATTTTGCAGTGCCTGTTTTTACTCCTTTACCGTTTGTGGTCACTATTCACGATTTGACCATCTCTCATTTTTCCACAGGTAAAGCCACAACTTTGGCTTATCCGATATATCGTTTAAAACATTTTGGATACAAAATAGTCTTATCTTATGCGGTGAAGCGTGCAGCTACCATAATCACAGTTTCAGAGACAGTCAAAAAGCAACTCACTCAAGAATATTCGATAGATCCGGGAAAAGTAGTTGTCACTTACGAAGCTGGAGATTTGGAAAATGGAATTAAAAGTTCTAGAGGATTTCCTGATCAATATCTGCTTTATGTAGGTAATGCCCATCCGCACAAAAACATTGAAAAATTGATTGAGGCATATGAAATGCTGCGTACTCAATTCCCGAAGTTAAAACTTATTCTTATTGGTAAACACGATTATTTTTATGCTCGGATAAAATCATTAATTTCAGTAAAAAAATTAACCTCTGATATTATTCTTCCCGGCAATGTATCCAATGCAGAACTAGTTTCTTGGTACAGCCATGCGGCTGTATTTGTGATTCCTTCGTTGGCTGAAGGATTCGGAATTCCCGCTCTTGAAGCAATGAGCTTAGAGTGTCCGGTGGTATGCTCAAATATTGGTGTGTTCCATGAGATTTATGGTGAGGCTGCAGTTTACTTTAATCTGAACAATAAAGAGGATTTGGTTGCTAAATTGATTCAGGTATTGAATAATAAAACACTTCGAAATGAATTAGTAAGGAAAGGAAAAAACAAAGCCCACGAATATTCGTGGAGCAAAATGACCCGCGAAACACTCTCAATTTATGAAAATTGCATTCGTATATGATCGGGCTAACAAAATAGGCGGTGCTGAACGAGTTTTGGTAGCTCTGCATGAGTTATATCCTGATGCACCTCTTTTTACTTTAGTACATGATCCCCAACGTGCTCCATGGTCAAATGGTTGGCAGGTAATAACTTCATTTATGCAACACATGCCATTTGCAAAAAAGTATCATGAATTATATCCAATAATACCTGTTTTTGCTTTTGAAATGTTTGACTTTGCAGATTTTGACGTAGTCATTTCCGTTACTGCAACAGAAGCAAAAGGCATAATTACCCGTCCAAAGACAATGCACGTTTCCTACATTCTTACTCCGACGCGTTTTCTCTGGAGCCACTTCGACGAATATTTCCGCAGTCCAATTTTCAAATTCATCGCCAGTCCGCTTATAGCTGGATTGAGAATGTGGGACATGATTGCAGCGGGGAGACCTGATGTGCTTATAACCATTTCCAAATCAGTTAACGAACGGATTAAAAAATATTATAAAAGGGAAGCAGAAGTGATTTATCCACCGGTGGACACAGCAATGTTTAAAGCACAAAAGGTGAACCATCTTAGAAAATCCGTAAATCTGCGGAAAAATTATTTCTTAATCGTCTCTAGATTAGTGAGATACAAACGAATTGATTTAGCAATTGAAGCTTGCAATAAACTCAATTTGCAATTAAAAATTGTTGGAGATGGATTGGATAAAGGACGATTAGAGAGGTTAGCCGGTTTAACAATTGAATTTCTTGGTAACTTGACTGATGATGATCTTTGCGCCTATTATCAAAATTGTCGCGCTTTGCTTTTTCCTCAAGAGGAAGATTTCGGGATAGCAGCACTGGAAGCTCTGGCTTGCGGTAAGCCTGTAATTGCATTCAAAAGGGGGGGAGTGCAGGAGATAATTCTTGAAGGTAGGAATGGCGAGTTCTTTGAACCACAAACAGCCAAGGCGCTAATTACTAAACTTGAAAAATTCGCTGAAGACAAGTATAGTGCTACATTCTGCAGACAGAGTATTGAGCCTTATAGTAAAAAAAACTTTAAGAAGAAATGGAGTCAAATGATTAATACTTTATGGTTAAAATATAAGGAGTCGTATATATGAAAGCAGTAGTTTTTGCCGGCGGGGTAGGAACCCGTTTGTGGCCATTGTCACGAAAAAAATCACCGAAACAATTCGAAAAAATAGTGGGAAATTTGTCTACTTTGCAATTGGCGGCTCAAAGATTGCGGCCTGATTTTGCATGGTCTGATATTTATGTATCTACCGGACATGCATATGTCTCTACAGTACAAGAACAATTAAAAGAAATTCCTCCACGAAACGTCATCGGTGAGCCGGAGATGCGTGACGTTGGTCCAGCTGTCGGACTGGTGACTGCAATACTCCATCGTGAGAATCCTCAAGAACCGATGGTGATCCTTTGGAGTGATCATCTTGTCCGTAAGGACGCATTGTTCCGCAAAATTTTGATGATTTCCAGTGAGGTAATGAAAGAAAATCCTAACCGGATCATTTTTGTTTCGCAAAAGCCCCGTTTTGCTAGTGAAAATCTTGGTTGGATTGAATACGGTAAAGAAGTGATGAATCATGACGAGGTGCATTTTCACGAGTTTGTAGATTTCCAATACAGACCTAATTCGGCAACTGCAGGACGTTACTACAAAAGCGGACATCACGCATGGAATTTGGGTTATTTTGTAACCACGCCTGCTTTTTTATGGGAACAATATAAGCGCTATGTTCCTAATCTATATAATGGTCTCTTACGTATTCAAGCTGCTTGGAAAACAAATCGATATGAGGATGTGCTTGTATCTGTGTACCCAACACTGGAAAAAATTGCATTTGATAACGCCATTCTTGAGAAACTTGATCCTTCTCAAGCTCTAGTCGTGTCAGAAAATTTAGGTTGGAGTGATATTGGGGCATGGGAAGCGTTGAAAGAGGCTTTACAAGAGTCGCAACAAAATAATGTTACTCAAGGAAAAGTATTGTTGACTGATACCCGGGACTCTCTCGTTTATAACTATACTAATCAAATGGTAACCACAATTGATCTAGACGGATATTTGGTGGTTAATACTTCGGATGTCGTGCTTGTATGTAAAAAAGATTCCGTACCGAAAATAAAAAAATTAGTCGAACGACTAACCGGCACTGAAAATGAGCATTTAACCTGAGATATGATGTATTCTTATATAAAGCGCGGAATTGACATAATTGGGGCTTTGTTACTATGTATCATTTTTCTGCCAATCGCAATTCTAACTGTCATAGCGATTAAAAGTGATTCACATGGACCGGTACTTGCGGATACTCCAGAACGCGTCGGTCAATTTGGTAAATTATTTAAATTGTATAAGTTTCGTTCGATGATTATCAATGCACATGAATTATTAAGAAAAGCTCCACGTTTCAAGGTGCTGTATGAGCAGTACAAGCGAAATAGTTACAAACTTTATGAAGATCCGAGAGTGACTAAGGTGGGAAGATTTATCAGGAAACATTCTTTGGATGAAATACCACAACTTCTCAATGTTTTAAGGGGTGACATGAGTTTGGTGGGTCCACGTCCATATTATTCCGATGAGCTCACTGATCAGCAAAAGAAATATCCACACACGCGCGAACTAGTTAATATCGTTTTATCAGCTAAACCAGGGGTTACAGGTGAATGGCAAGTGTCAGGTAGGAGTGAAGTTAATTTCGACAAACGCATCAAAATTGATGCGGAATACGTAAAACAAAAGTCAATCATCCATGACCTTCGAATTCTGTTGAAAAGTCCCTGGGTTATGATTAGCGGTAGAGGGGCAGTTTGATTGTATACTGAGTTTTAGGTAACATGTAGTTTAACCCATGAAAAACCTGCTTAAACACAAAAGTTTGTCCGAATTGCATCAACCAAAGATGCCAATAGATCTGGGTCTTCGGGAAAATAAGTCGGATACTCAAACAGGAACATTCTCCAAAATCGATGTTCCCCAAACGATATTGAAACCTCCAAAACAAAAGAAACTCGGGAGAATTGGACTTATTATTTTAATCCTTGCGATTTTCATTGCAGGCGTGGTTACTTGGGGGGCGATATTACCTGTCAAAGCAGTATATACCAAGGTACAAAAACTTGCACAGATTTCCCGGGAACTCGGTGAATCATTAAAAAATCAAAATCTCGAAGAAGCTAAAATAAAACTGCCTGAAGTGCAGAAAGAGCTTGTGAGTACAAAAACCTTGTGGGATAGTATCTGGTTATTTAAATTATTTCCCTTTTTAAACGTTTACCATAATGATGGGAGGCACGCACTAGAAGCTGCGGGATATGGTCTTGATGCTGTAGATATTGCGATAACAACAATCGAACCCTATGCTGATTTATTAGGGTTAAAGGCGGGTTCAAGTTTTGTTACTGGTTCAGCCGATGACAGGATTCAGGTAGCAGTCAAAACACTGGACAAAGTGACGCCAAAAATCACCGAAATAGGGGACAAAATAAAACTTCTCAAAAGCGAGGTCGATGCGATTGACCCGGGGAGATATCCGGAAGAGTTGCAGGGTAAAAAAATCCGCCAGCGACTCATTGACGGCAAAAATTTACTGAATGAAACTACCGGATTATTTCTCAATGCTCAACCACTTCTTGAAGTGTTGCCGCAAATACTTGGTACTCCCAAATCAAAGCGTTATATTGTACTTTTCCAAAACGACAAGGAATTAAGACCTACGGGTGGGTTTATAACTGCTTATGCGAATTTTCGGATTGAGAGTGGAAAAATGCTGGTTGAAAAATCTGATGATATATATGAACTTGACGGTCAAATTAAAACCAAGCGTCAGGCACCTCCGGAAATTCTCAATTTTCACAAAGGAGTTTACTATTTCAACATAAGAGATAGCAATCTGTATCCTGACTTCAAGAAATCAATGGAGCAATTTATAGAACTGTATCCTAACAAACCCTTTGATTTTGACGGGATTATAGCTGTTGATACTCACGTATTGGTTGAAGCATTGAAAATTTTGGGTGAGTTTAATATTGCAGGGAGGAAATTTAATGCAGAAACTGATCCGCGTTGTGATTGTCCGCGGGTGATTTATGAATTGGAGGATTATGCCACAAGGCCCGTGGCTTACGTTCGCGAAACCCGCAAAGACATTCTGGGAGCATTATTACTTGAAATCATGAAAAAAGCCTTGGGAGTTTCACCATCCCAATATTGGGGACAATTATTTCAAATGGGGTTGAAAGAAATTAATGAAAAACACATCGTCGCATATATGGTAGATGAAAAGACACAAAAAGGAGTCGAATCACTCAATATGGGGGGTCGCATTGCAAATGGGGTAGAGGTTTTGGGTTACAAAGACGCGCAAAATTGGGATTATCTTCATATCAACGATTCAAACATGGCTGGAGCCAAGTCAAATTTATTTGTTAAACACTTCGTTAGAGAAGATTATAAGGTTGAGACTGACGGATCGATAATTAAAACGATAACGATTGATTACAAAAATCCCGTATCACCTTCAGATTGTAATTTGGAACGGGGAAATTTGTGTCTAAATGGAATTTTGAGAAATTGGGTACGGATTTATGTGCCTATTGGGTCAGAGTTGATGGAAAACAAAGGAAGTCAATCTCCCAAGGATGAAAGCGCACAAGACTTAAAAACGTACGAAGATTTAGGTAAAACAGTATTTGAAGGATTTGTAACTGTGCGACCTCTTGGATCTGCACAACTTACTTTTAAATACAGATTACCCTTTAAAAAAGAGGGCAATAAACTAACTACTTTGTATCAAAAACAACCCGGGACCGATGGACACGAATATAGCATAATGGTTAATGGTAAACAAAAAGACAAATTTGCCTTAATGACAGATAAAGTGTTAACCATTTCATTATGATCAGGACCTACAAGGTTAATGCAATTGTTCTTGCGCGTAGAAATATCGGTGAAGCCGATAAACTTATTACGCTTTTCACCAAAGAATATGGCAAAAAAAAGGTGCTGGCAAAAGGAATCCGCCGTGTCAGTAGCAGGCGTGCCCCCTATCTTGAACAGTTTTCATATATACAGGCATTGATTCGGGTTGGTAAAACCCTTGATTATCTGACTGAAGTTAGTCCTCTGGGAACATTTTCATTTATACGGCAGCGGTTGGAACGAATAGGATTTGCCTACATTGTTTCTGAGCTAACAGACCGATTGACCGCCGAAAATCAGGAAGCCGAAGTAATATTTGACGATTTGGTAGCTTTTATGGAGCGATTAAATCAAAAGGAAATGCAACGAAGTGAAGCGCAACAACTCACTATATTATTTAAAAAAAATATATTAACCACTTTAGGTTTTATCGGAAGAAATTTCTCCATGCATGAGATAGATCTTGATCGGCAAATTGAGAGTATTTTGGAAAGAAAAATGATGAGTCCACTTTTGTTGGCAAGTATTCAGTTAAAGTGATATATTCCTTATCTTCATGATTGATAAAGACATATTTCCTTAAGCGGGTTACGTGTGTAAAAAGGCTCTAATGATATAATTCATCTATGACAGACCTCTTAGAAAAAATTATTAGTCTTTGTAAACGGCGCGGGTTTGTCTATCCCACAAGCGAGATATATGGCGGACTGACAAGTTCTTACGATTACGGACCGTTAGGAGTTGAACTCCTGCGAAATATACGGGATGCATGGTGGAATACATTTGTGCACCTCAGAGAGAGCATGGTCGGGTTGGATTCACAAATTCTGCTGCATCCAACTACCTGGGTTGCATCAGGACACGTGAATTCATTTGCCGATCCGATGGTTGAGGATAAAAAGACTCACCGGCGGTACCGTGCCGATCATTTGATAGAATCTTGGCTGGCCACGAAGGACAATAAGGATTTGAAAGGTTTACAGGTGGAAAATTTTACGCTTCCCGATATGGAGGCGTTTATCAGCAAATGGAAAATTAAAAGCCCTGATGGTAATGAAATTACTGCTCCTAAAAACTTCAATCTGCTATTTGAAACAAAGTTAGGTGTAGTAGAAGGGGAGAAGGAACTTCTTTATCTGCGTGGTGAAACAGCTCAAGGAATTTTTTCGAACTTCAAAAATATTGTTGACTCGACAAGGGTCAAATTACCATTTGGGGTAGCCCAAATCGGAAAATCATTCCGCAATGAGATCACAACAGGACAGTTTATATTTCGGACTTTGGAGTTAGAACAAGCTGAAATCGAATTTTTCTTTGATCCTCAAGTTTCAGACTGGCATGAACTCATGGCGGATTGGAAAGAGAGCATGTGGAATTTTGCAACAGATACGTTGGGAATTGATAAAGACCATTTACGCTGGCGAAAACACTCAGACAAAGAACGAAGCCACTACAGTAAAGAGACTTTTGACTTAGATTATCATTTTCCATTCGGATGGAAAGAATTATGGGGAGTAGCATACCGTACAGACTATGATTTAACACAACACATCAAGCATTCAGGGAAATCACTTGAATACACCGATCCGGTTACACAAAGGAAATTCATTCCCCACGTGATCGAGCCGGCACTTGGAATCAATAGAGCAATGCTCATGATACTTGCGGAAAGTATCAGGGGAGACGAAAAACGTATTTATCTGTCACTAAAACCAAAACTGGCGCCATTTACAGTAGCGGTATTCCCGTTAGTTGCCAATAAACCGGAATTAACTACCAAAGCAAGAAAAGTATACGTATTATTAAAAACTTCTGGTATCAAGGTAGTCTGGGATGACAGGGGAAATATCGGCAAGCGTTACCTTTATCAGGATGAAGCGGGTACCCCGTGGTGTGTCACAATCGACTATGATACACTAGAAAATGATACGGTAACGGTAAGAGACAGAGATACAATGAAACAGGAGAGAATGAGTATAGTTAAACTAAGAGATTATTTCCATAACAAATTAGGATAAAATGTTTAGACACAAAAATTAACTTATTTATTTGCAATGAAAAATAAATCTGCCCTGTATATTTCAGTTGCGGTACTTCTACTCGTCCTCATCGGTGGTTACCTCATAATTAAAAACTTGAGTAACAAACCCGCTCCGGTCGAGGAAGAAGAAGTGATTCAAGTAGAACTTCCTCCTGCAGACCCGGGAATTGAGGTTGACCTAAAGGCAAAACCTGATGGAAAGTCAGTCATTCTGACTGTCGCAAAAATACCCTCCACTACCGATTCAGTGGAATACGAGTTGAGTTATTTGACTGGTGAAGGATTGCCTAAAGGTGCTTTAGGGAAAATTTCCCTAAACGGGAAAACCGAATTGACTCGTGATGTGTTGTTAGGCACTTGCAGTACCGGAGGCAAATGTACCTACGATTTGGGAGTTACGGCTGTTAAGTTGGTATTAAAGTTCAATAGTCCCAGCGGGGCTACCCAATTCTCCAAAGAATATCCGCTTAATTAAGCGCTTGATTTTCTCCTAATTCTCGCATTAATAATTTTCTCTTTCACTACATCTAGTGTTTTGAAAGTGGTGAAGACCACTTGACACTAGTGTGAAAACTGTCCATTATGGTGTAAGGTGGTGTTGTATGGTGAATATAGGCAAATTAGGATATTTCACCGGTGAGTATCGGCATAACTTGACTGAAAAAAATCGGGTGTCATTGCCGAAGCGATTTCGGGTAGAAATTGAAGGAGATGAAGTGATTTTATCTAAAGGTCAGGAAGGTTGTATAGAAGGGTTCGATCGTTTTAAGTGGCAAGATATGGTGAAAATATACTTGACAGTGCCATTTACAGATGAGAAAGGCAGAGAAATGAGGCGGCGGGTATTTTCATCAGCGCAACATGTTGAGTTGGACAAACAAGGAAGGATGGTACTACCGGAGCAAATGCTGGTATGGGCGGGGTTAAATGGCAAAGTAGGTGAACCAGTGATCGTAGTTGGTGTCGGAGACCACTTTGAATTATGGGAAGAAGCTAAGTGGCAGCAGAAGAGTCTAAAAATAGAAACATAAAACATAAAAAAAAGAGCAAATCTAAAGGCATATATCATGCCTGCCCTGATTTGCTCGAACATGAAAGAAAGGCGGTGATCGCGTCTGAGTTTTTTGTTAAACGGTGAGAAAATGCGACAGCGATTGGCACAAATTCTATCGCAAGCTGCAGAAACTGAGTTGGATCAGGAAGAAGAACATGAAGTACGGAGAAACGAAAATCTATCACGTACCGGTACTTTTGAGTGAGATCATGTCGTTTTTAGCTGTCAAAAGAGGAAATTGGTATATAGATGCAACAGTCGGAGACGGTGGATACACTCAAAAAATATTGCAGTCCGGAGGCAGGGTATTAGCGATAGATCAAGATGAAGGATCGCTGAAGCGAACCAAAGAAAGACTGCGTGAGTTTGTATCGACCGGGCAATTAAAAATAAAGCTTGGAAATTTTCGTCATTTGCAGAATTTTCTAAAAGAAGCAAATCTGGGTGAAATTTCAGGTATTGTATTTGATTTAGGGATGTCAACGTATCAACTAAAGGAATCTCAAAGAGGGTTCAGTTTTAAGACCTGGGAGAAACTTGATATGCGTATGTCCGTGGAAAACACGTTGACTGCAGCAAATATAGTCAATACCTACGACAAGGAAGACCTATATGAAATATTTAGAACATTTGGTGAGGAGCACTTGGCTGGGGCAATTGCTGATGCTCTTATTCGCGCCCGTACCTTAAATCCAATTTCGGATGCGATGAGCCTGCATCAACTTGTGAGCGATGTGTATCTGAAATTTGGAATAAAAGAAAAAAAAGATCCGGCAACCCGAGTATTTCAAGCGTTGCGAATTGCTGTCAATCATGAGCTTGATGTATTAGAAGAAGTATTACCTCAATCTGTAAATTGTTTAGCAAAGGGAGGGATACTGGCCATTGTAAGCTTTCATTCACTTGAAGATAGATTGGCCAAACTTTTTATGAAACAGGAAAAGATTGCTGGTAGAGGGTTTTTGGTAACTGCCAAACCAATAATCCCCGGTGAAAAAGAAATTCAATCAAATCCGGCGGCTAGAAGCGCGAAACTTAGAGTTATGCAAAAATTATGATTGATTACAGCAAATACAGAAAAATCAATAATGTAACTCGCCAAAAATCACACAGAATAATTCCTACGTTGCTTGTGGGGATTTGCATATTTCTATTAGTGATGCAGGTGTTCGTATCTAATCGATTGGCAACTGCCGGTAATAAAGTCACCAAAGTTGAACAGAATATAGAACGAGTTGCTCAGGAAAATATAATGTTGCGAGAGGCAATTGCATCAGATTCATCCTTCATGGCGCTAAAATCAAAAGCGAATTCAATAGGTTTTACCCAACAAATGCGGCCAGTATACTTAAATGAAGAAAATACCGTAGCCCTTGACCTGCGTTAGATACCCATATGAAGTATGAAGCGACAAACTATTGTTTTAGGATCGTTTTGGCTTATTTTTTTGTTTATCAATCTCAGACTTTTTTATTGGCAGGTCATTAAGTCATCGACACTCGCTCAAGCTGCCGCAGATCAATACTATTACACTCTTCATTTAACGCCCCAGAGGGGAAATATTGAAACCAATGATGGAGCGGTACTGGTGACAAATAAGATGGCCTATTTGGTATACGCTGAACCACCAAAAATTAAAAACAAAAACGACTTTTCTCATGCTGTCTCTGAATTACTAACATTGGAAGAAGAGGTGGTCGCTACGCGAATTGCCTCAACAAGTGCCATGTGGGTTCCTCTTAAACGCAAGGTAGATGAAGCTACCCGTAAAAAAGTCGAAGATTTAGATCTTTCGGGTATTGGATTTGAGAAAACAGGTACGCGTTTTTATCCGGAATCGTCTATGGCGGCACACCTTTTAGGATTTGTCGGAAGTGATGCACAAGGGCAGGATTACGGATATTTTGGTCTAGAAGGTCATTATCAAAGGGCGCTTGCCGGAAGAGACGGACTCCTAATGCAGGAAAAAGACGCCCGTGGTTTACCAATATTGTTAGGTTCTGCCAAAAGAATTTCCGCGGAAAATGGCCAAAACTTGAAACTTCATCTTGACCGTACTGTCCAATTCATAGCCGAGAACAAGTTAAAAGAAGGAATTACCAGATATGGGGCAAAGGCCGGACTGGTCGCCATAATCGAACCAAAAACAGGCGGAATTCTAGGAGCTGCGGCATTTCCAAACTATGATCCCATGAAGTATGGTGAGGTTGACAACTCTTTATATGCCAATCCACTTATAGCCCAGACGTATGAACCCGGATCTACATTTAAGGCACTTATTATGGCTGCAGCATTAAATGAACATGTAATTACTCCGCAGACGACATTTAATGAAGAAGGTCCAGTCAATATAGGTCAATATTTCATTAGAACGTGGAATAATGAATATCATGGTGAAATGACCATGTCTGAAGTTCTGGAAAAATCTTCAAATCCCGGGATGGTATTTGTCGCGGGAAAATTAGGAAATGAAAAACTTATCAAATACATCGAAGATTTTGGTTTTGGTCAAAAGACCGGTATTGATTTGGAAGAAGAAGAAACTTCTCCGCTTAGACCTGCAGGTTCATGGAAGGAAATTGATCTGGCCACTGCATCATTCGGTCAAGGGATTGCTGTAACACCCATCCAGATGTTACGAGCTATTTCTGTCCTCGCAAATAACGGCAAGCTTATAGAACCGCACATTGTTGATCAAATCATAGATCCGGTGGGAAAAACTATCTCTGTCAAACCCAAAGTGCTGAAACAAGTAATTAGGCCGGCGACCGCTAAGATTATCACGGAAATGATGATTTCGGCCGTTGATAAAGGTGAAGCTAAGTGGGCAAAACCAGCCGGATATCGAATTGCAGGTAAAACTGGCACTGCTCAAATTCCGGTGTCGGGTCATTATGACTCTGAAAAAACAATTGCTGCATTTGTGGGATTTGCTCCCGCAGATGACCCAAAATTTGCGATGCTCGTACTCTTAAGGGAGCCGACGACCAGTCCTTGGGGATCAGAAACCGCAGCCCCGCTTTTTTTCAATATTGCCAAGGAATTGTTTACTTATTATGGTATATCACCTAACTGATATTTAACTTTGTTATAATTACAGCTCACGCATGTGGCAATCAACAAAAAATGTCTACCATGCTGTCTCAGCTTTTCTAGCTGCATTCTGTTACGGTTTTCCGGGAAAAAAGCTGAAAATTATTGGAATTACCGGTACTGATGGGAAAACCACTACGACACATTTGATTCACCATATTCTAAATTCTGCGCATAAAAAAGTTTCCCTTATTTCCTCAGTCTATGCCCAAATTGCGGGAGTCAAATACGACACCGGGTTCCACGTAACAAGTCCCAACGAGTGGCAGGTGCAAAAGTTTTTGCGCCAGTCTCTTGATTCGGGTGATGAATATATAGTGCTTGAGGTGACTTCACATGCATTGGATCAACATCGGATGGATTGGATTGATTTTGAAATCGGAGTCTTAACAAATATTACTCATGAACACCTGGATTATCACAAATCATATGCTAATTATGTGTCTACAAAAGAAAAATTATTAAATCAAGCACGAATAGGTATTGTGAATTGTGATGATGACTCATTTTCTTTCTTAGAGGCAAATTCTAAGGAAAATCAGCGGATAACTTATGGCATCAAGAATAATGCGGATATTACACCGGAAAAATTTCACTTCACTTCTCCCCTGCCGGGGGAATATAATTTATATAATTCATTAGCGGCAATTTGCGCATGTTTGCAGGTTGGTGTCAGCGCTGAAGAAATTAGGCAGTCATTAAAAACCTTTAAAGGCATCAAAGGTAGGTTCGAAAAAATCGCTGCCGACGTAGATTTTGACATAATTATTGATTTTGCCCATACCCCGCACGCTTTTGAGGAGGTATTACCTACAGCCAAAAAAAATACCCAAGGCAAGCTAATCCATGTATTTGGTTCAGCAGCATTAAGGGATCAGAGTAAACGGCAACTAATGGGTGCAATTAGCGCCCGATTTGCGGATCTAATTGTGTTGACAGAAGAAGATTATCGAACTGAAGATGTTAACGAAATAATCGATCAAATCGCCAAGGGGTGTTTTGCGGAAGGAGCAAAAGAATATGCGACAAATGAATATAAACTTGCGCTAAAAAGTACCAGTCCGGTTTTTTTTAGGGTCCCGGATCGTAAATCCGCAATTGAATTTGCAACTCAGAAATTGGCTCATAAGGATGACACAATTATTTTGACCGGTAAAGCGCATGAAAAAAGTTTATGCCGGGGGGTGATAGAGTATCCCTGGAGTGAGCACCTCGCGGTAAAAAATGCCTTGAAAAGAAGCTGATGATATTAAGAAATAATAACGGCACAATTTCCTTTTCCATATTTTCTCAGTTTCCTGAGCTAGTTTGTCTCATGTCAACACGAAATAATGGAAATTTATGGATTTCCGACAAAGGCTTAGGGATAATAGAAATTTTCTTGAATAAGCAAGGTATTAGATTGAATCAGTTCATAACTATGGAACAATGCCATGGAAATAATGTGGGTATAGTGAAGAATCGGGCGGACGGAATTAAAATAAAGAAAGTTGACGGGATGGTAACAGGTTTAAGTGAAATATTTATCGGAGTAAATACTGCAGATTGTGTACCAGTGTTTTTTTATAATCCTCAGAAAGGATTAATTGGCGTAGTTCATGCAGGCTGGAAAGGGACATTGGAAAATATTTCAGGAAAAACAATGCAGATACTAAATAATTTAGGATCTGATCCTAAGGAGATTTTTGCCGCGATAGGACCGCATATCGGTGGATGTTGTTATATTGTAAATTCCGCGAGGGCAGCAAACTTCAAAAATACGTTTCCGAATCATCAAGTAGCTTTTCAAGACAGGGGTTCCTGGCATATTGATCTTGGTTTAGCCAACAGATTACAATTATTGGAATCCGGAATTTTAGAGTCGCATATAGATACACCGATTACTTGTACTAGTTGTCAAAACAATTTGTATTTCTCATTTCGAAAAGATGCAAAAGACTCATATGGAGAAATGCTCGGAGTTATCGGGATGCGGAAGGATTTGGGGCGGGATGAAATATGGATTTAAAGCAAATAAAATCAATTCATTTTGTGGGAATCAAAGGTGTGGCAATGACTGCTCTAGCTATCCTTGCTAAAGAAAGTGGCGTAATAGTAAGCGGAAGTGATGTTCAAGAAGAATTTCCTACTGACATGACATTGCACCGCTTTGGAATTTCCTATGACAGCGGATTTGCGGATTCCCATCTGCCGCAAAACCTTGATCTTGTGATATACACCGGCGCACATCAAGGCGTCAATAATATTGAAGTCCAAACGGCAAAAACCCGAGGGATACCAGTTTTACCGCATGGCAAAGCTTTAGGATTATTTATGGAAGGTAAACGGGGTATTTCCGTTGCCGGTTCACACGGAAAGACGACAACATCAGCCCTGATTGCTCATACACTGATGCACCTGGGAAAAGATCCTTCGTTTGCAGTCGGCTGCGGTGAGATCTTATCATTAAAAACTTCAGGGCATCTGGGTAAAGGCGATTTTTTTGTGGTTGAGGGAGATGAATATGTGACTGACCCGACAAGCGACCAAGTTCCCCGATTCATGTGGCAAAAACCCGAAGTGTTGGTGATTACAAACATTGATTTTGATCATCCTGATGTTTACAAAGACTTGAAAGAGGTAAAAAAAGCGTTCGTGGATTTTGCCAATTCCCTGTCGGAAAAGGCTATTGTTGTTGTGAATATTGACAATGAACCACTCTTTTCAATCCTACAGCAAATTAAACGAAAAATTATTACATACGGGCAAAAAGAAGGCGCAGATTTTAAATTAGGAACGGTGACATTTAATAGCGGGGAGACTGTGTTTGAAATTTATTATAAAAATAAAAAATCGGTGTCATTTTCTCTCAAAATTCCTGGAGTACATAATGCGCAAAATGCCACGGGAGCTATTGCAGCGCTGGTTAATTTAGGAATTCAGCCAGAAGAATTAAGAGAACCTATTTTAACTTTCTCGGGCACCAAACGCAGGTTTGAGTTCGTGGCAGAGAAAAACAACAAACTTTTGTATGATGATTATGCCCATCATCCTACGGAGATTGAAGCAACTCTGAATGCTGCTCGCGGTTGGTTTCCCGAGAAGCGGTTAGTTGTCATATTTCAACCACATACTTATTCGCGAACCCAAGCGCTTTTAAGTGAGTTTGGCAAATGTTTTACCCAGGCGGATCGGGTACTTCTTACGGAAATTTATGCATCAGCGCGGGAAGAACCAATTTCCGGTATTTCAGGCATTGCGCTGTATGAAGAAATAAAAAAACGACATTTAGGCGTTCATTTCGCTCCAAAAAGAAATGATGTGCTACAATGGCTAGAGGCTAATTCCCGGCAAAATGATCTCATATTGACCATGGGGGCAGGCGACATTTTTACTTGGATACCTAGTATTATGGAGATTATCTAATGGATGTATACAAGCAACTTCAGGATAAAATTGGCCAAGATAGATTAAAACAACAAGAACGACTTGCGCGTTATACTACGCTTAAGATAGGCGGCACGGCAGAATATTTTTTTGCAGCTCAAACTCAAGAGGAAGTGATCAAGGCAGTTAAGGCAGCTATCTCATCTCATATTCCCTACTTTGTGTTGGGTGGAGGGTCAAATATAGTCTTTTCAGACAGAGGGCTTAAAGGATTAGTTATTCGTAATGAATCCAGATCAATAAATATCGTTAAGCGTTTAGGTAAAATTAAAAACGGTGTAACACAAGTGGGACAAACTTTTGTTGAGGTAGATACTGGAGTACTTATCAATAAATTAGTTAGATTTACATGTGATGAAGGGTTGGGAGGGTTGGAAAGACATTTGGGATTACCGGGAACTGTTGGCGGAGCGCTTTATATGAACTCCAAATGGACAAAACCGTTTACTTATGTCGGAGATGCACTTAATCAAGCTAAAATTTTGAATAGAGACGGAAAAATAAAAATAGTTGACCAAAAATATTTTGATTTTGCTTATGATCAAAGTGTATTGCAAAAAACTCACGAAACGGTATTGTCAGCCACTTTTCTTTTAAAAACCGTAGACAAGAAATTATTATGGGAAAAAGCTAATGCTTCTATGGACTATCGTAAAATATCCCAACCTATGGGCGTGGCAACCGCTGGTTGCACATTCCGTAATATTCCGCTTTCTCACGCACTCCGAATTGGTACTCCAAATAATACGACCTCAGCGGGATACCTCGTGGATCAAGTCGGTCTCAAAAATTTCCGCATCGGTAATGCTAAATTCAGCGACATCCACGCCAATTTTATTTTGAATTTAGGCGGGGCTAGTTCTAACGACGTCAAAGGATTGATAAATGAGGCAGTCCGGCGTGTGCAGGAAAAATTTCAGGTAGAGATAAAACCGGAAATTGTTTTAACGGGAGAATTTAATTAAATGGAAAAATTTATAGTTTCAGGGGGCAAACCGCTTAAAGGCAGTATCAGAGTTGGTGGTGCTAAGAATGTCGCCATGAAAGTCATTATTGCCGGTTTACTAACGGATGAAACATTGGTTATAGACAATGTGCCGCTTATTTCATCAGTTCTGGGAACTGCGAAAATTGTTGAACCGTTAGGAGTTAGTGTAGTTAGAAAAAATCACAAATTAGAAATTTCAGCTAGGTATTTGCATTACCACCGGGTCCCTTTGGAATTAGGCGGATTATACCGGACTGCGACTATGGTGATTGGACCGCTACTTGCCCGTTTTGGCAAAGCGATAGTTCCGAATCCAGGAGGTTGCAGGTTGGGTAAGCGACCGGTTGATTGGCATATGCAGGCACTTGGACAAATGGGCGCAAATATTGAATACAAAGCAGGGTATTTTCATGCAAAAACAAAAGGACTTCATGGTGCGACAATTAAATTCCCCAAAAACTCACATACAGGAACAGAAACTATAATTCTGGCGGCAGTATTAGCCAGAGGCGAGACGATTATTGAGAACGCGGCAGAAGAACCTGAAGTTGATGATTTGGTGAAATTACTCTGCCTTATGGGAGCAAAAATCACCCGACAAAACAGAACAATTCATATTCAAGGAGTACAAAAAATGCACGGAGCTGCTTATGAAATCATGCCAGATCGCAATGAAGCGGTGACATATGCAATAGCAGGTATTGCTACAAAGGGTGATGTGATTGTTGCAGGTGCCGGACGTACACATTTAAAATCATTTCTGAATGCACTTGATGAAGCTGATGCAGGCTGGGAAGCTATTAATGAAAAAACGACTAGATTTTTTTGGAAAAATGATCTGAGGGCAACTCAAATCACCACCCTTCCCCATCCGGGATTTATGACAGATTGGCAAGCTCCTTGGGCTGTGTTGATGACTCAAGCGCAAGGGACTTCTACTATTCACGAGACAGTATATGAAAGCAGATTTTCATATGTGGGAGAACTCAAAAAAATGGGAGGAAAAATTGATTTTTATGATCCGCAAGTAAAAAACTCCCATGAGTACTATAATTTTAACTGGAACGATCGAATAAAAGATTATCATCAGGGAATCAGAATTCACGGGCCTCACCCTCTTCATGAAGGAATTGTAGAGATTACTGATCTTCAGGCAGGCGCAACACTTGTAGTAGCAGCATTGGTAGCAAAGGGAAAATCAGTGGTGATAGGGACCGAGCATATAGATCGGGGATACGAACGATTTGATGAACAATTGAAAAAAATGGGAGCCGCTATAAAACGCGTAAAGGAGGAGTTATGAAAAATATAACTGTACTTTTGTTATCAGGCGGAAAATCTCACCGTTTTTGGCCGCTTCCGCACAAAATGACGCTGCCATATCTTGGCATGTCTTTTTTAAATCATCAAATTAACCTGTTACAAGAATTGGGTTTCATCCGTATCGTGTTAGTGACTTCCGAAGATGTGGCAAAATCTGTTACGAGTGAGGTGATTAAAGTGATCCAGACTGGAGAGGGGCAGGCAGCGGCGATACTTTCTGCCCAGTCGCAGATTGGAGACTCACCGCTGCTTATTGTAAATGCTGACGATATTGTAGCCAAAAGTTTATTTGAAAGTCTACTTTATATTGCTGATGAAAAATGTAATTTACTAGTCGGATATAAAACGGATAACTACTTTCCAGGAGGATATTTGGTGCTTGAAGGTAAGCGAGTGGCCAAAATTCACGAAAAACCTGGTGCCGGAAACGAACCAAGCAGTTTTGTGCGGTTAGTATGTGATTATTTCGTTCGGGGTAGAAACCTTA
>CAYHKY010000001.1:55284-58834 GCA_964357355.1 uncultured Gammaproteobacteria bacterium
CTTCTGGATAATCTTAAACTTCATGATCACACTGATGCTGATACCCGGTATGAACAGACGTTGTCGTCAATGATGCAAAATGGTGAACAGTTTGAGATGCTTGAATATGAAGATACATGGATTCCCGTAAAATATCCATGGCACGCGCTGTCTGCGGGAGAGTACTATTTAGGAACACTGAAGAGAAAAATTATTGCCAAAAACGCCGTTATTCATAAAACAGCCATTATCGAAGGTCAGGTAGTTATCGAGGAGGGTGTACGCGTAATGGAATACGCAAAAATTGTAGGGCCCGCGTATATCGGTAAAAATGCCTTAGTTGGAAACCATACTCTGATACGCGAGACGCTGATTGGCGAAAATACTGTAGTAGGATTCGGATCGGAAATTACTCGCAGTTATATTGGTTCCAATTGTTGGTTCCATACAAATTACATCGGGGATAGTGTAGTTTCAGATAATGTTGGAGTAGGAGCAGGAGCGGTATTTGCAAATTTACGACTAGATGAAAACGAAATACAGTCAGCGATCAAAGAAGATCGTTTGGGAACCGGGCGAGTAAAATTGGGTGCAATCGTTGGAGAAGGCGCCAGAATTGGGATTGAGTCACAACTTATGCCCGGAGTAAAAGTGGGACGAAATAGTGTAGTTGGTCCGGGAGTAATTTTAGTTAATGATCTTCCTGATAATAAAAAATGCCTCAATCAACAGTCTCTTGTAATTATTGATAATCAGGATTCTTCTACAAAAGACCGTAGTAAATTTCGGTCAAAGCTTTAAACTCAATGAAAAATTATCCGATTATTATATTACCCGGATGGATGCTGGGATCGAAACGATTTGAGCTGCTTGCAAAAGAGTTTGAAAAGGCTGGTCACAAAACTTTTATAGTAGATTTTCCCGGTTTTGAGCAAGATATAAAGTTAAGCAAAATTTTTAACCTAACAGATTACGTCAAGTATTTACGGGGATTTTTAAAAACTCATAATATTACCAAAGCTATTTTTGTTTGTCATTCATTTGGAGGCAGAGTGGCGCTAAAATTTCTCAGCCAGGAACCTAAGTTTGCACACGCATTAATACTTTCCGGAACCCCAGGTTTTTTGACTGTTTCAAAGGTTAAGTTAAGACTCTTTCTATATATAGCAAAAGTTGGCGGCATTGTCTTTTCTCTGCCTTTAATAAAACGCATTAAAGATCATGTGCGCAAATTGTATTATAAAGTGATAGGCGCAAAAGATTTTTACCATTCCCAAGGACTTATGAGAGAAACTTTTAAGCGGATCATTGCCGAACAATTAGTGGAATACATGAAGAAGATACGGGTTCCTACATTGTTGTTGTGGGGAGAAAAAGACAAGCTTGTACCTGTAGCAGTTGCCAAAAAAATGCAAAAAGTTCTCTATAAATCAACTATAGTCATAGTGAAGGATCATGGTCATATGTTTATCTGTAGAAATCCACAGATGTTTGTGAGTCAGACAAATTCCTTCCTCAGAGACTTATGAATTCTATCCTTAATTTAATATTTCTGGCATGGTTATTTAGAATTCTACTAAATCTTCTTTCATACATCCAACTTTGGTGGGTCAAAGAGTACAGGTGGGATAGGATGATCATACATCTTAGAACTCCACAAGGAAAGCTAATTTTGTTTCCACCATTGCGAAAACCCCCCCTAACCCCCAAAAGTATTTCGTTATTTTGTTTAACTCTAGCAACATTAATAACGCTTTTCTGGATACTTCCTGGCCATCTGTTGCTCAATTTTATTACAGTTGATTTACTTTCGTTTCCAGTCACTTGGATTTGGGTAGGAATACTTATTGTCCCAACGTTACTTTATCATAGGTATCTGATTGATCGATCAATTCAAAAATTACGAAACCGCTCCACATTGAAAGTTATCGGTATCACTGGTAGTTTTGGGAAAACCTCTACCAAAGAAAATTTGGCAACTATTATTTCATCAAAATTTAAGACTCTAAAAACAGAAGGAAGCAAAAATTCCCCAATTGCTATTGCTGAAATCCTTTTGGCAAAAATGAACGATGACCACGAAGTCTTTGTAGTCGAAATGGCGGCTTACAAGCGAGGTGAAATTGCCGAAATGTCTGACATGGTTAAACCCCAAGTGGGTATTATTACAGCGATTAATCCTCAACATCTTGATTTATTTGGATCAATTGAAAATACGATGAAAGCCAAATATGAATTGATCAAAAGTCTTCCGAAAGACGGTATTGCAATTTTTAATGCTGATAATCCGAAAACCTTGGAAATGGCCGAGTGGGCAAAAAATGAAGGGCGAACCGTTTGGGCTTATACAACAGAAAACCGGGAGTTAGACAGGATTGATTTATTGGTAAAAGGAGAGGATATTGAAGTTCGGCAAATGGATGTTAGATTTAACATAAAAGTGGGAACTAAAAAAGAATATGCGATCGTCAAGTTGTTGGGTAAGCATCAAGTTAGCAATATATTAGCTGCAATGAGCGGGGCATTGGCCGTAGGGATGAGTCTTAGGGAAATTACTTCGGCACTTCGGCTCATCGTGCCGTTTAAAGGAGTAATGGAACCAATCTACGCAAGGAATGGGACGTTATTTATTAACGACACTTTTAACAATAATCCGGATGCAGCCAAAGCTGCTATTAATTATCTTTCGCTATATAAAGGTAAAAAAATATTAGTGTTTCAGCCGATGGTTGAATTGGGTGAGTATGCCAAACCTGCTCACGAAGAAGTGGGTATTTGTGCTGGACAAGTATGTGACGAAATAATTTTAACTAACCATTATTTTTTTGAGGCATTTTATGACGGAGTAAAATCAATAAGTAAAGATAAAAAACTTCGCGTAATGTCCTCATCTCAAGCGGCTGATTTGATAGAGAAAACAGTCAGTAAAAATGACGCAGTTTTATTTAAAGGCAAAGAAGCGGAAAATGTTTTGCGGAAACTACATGTTTAAAAGAGCAATCCATATAGGATTATCTCCTAATGCTTCATTTCCAGACGTGATAATTGCGCTGTTACAGCTAATTCAACCTTGGACATGGCAAAAGGGTAAAGCTGTTCTCGGAGTTGAACAGTGGTTCAAAGACTATTTTGGTATATCCAATGCAATTGCTTTTAATGCCGGGCGGACAGCACTGTTTGCTATTCTAGAGTCGCTTAATTTGCCCAATGGAAGCGAAGTAATGTTGCAGGCGTTTACTTGCGTAGCTGTTCCGAACAGTGTCTTGTGGGCCGGACTTAAACCGACCTATGTTGATATCGATAAAACCCTAAATTTCGATTGCCGCGACGCAGTGAAAAAACTTACGCACAAAACCCGAGCTGTGATAGTGCAACATACTTTTGGAGTACCCGCTGACATGGATGAAGTAATAGCATTTTGTAATAAACATAACTTGTTGTTAATCGAAGATTGTGCACATGCTTTGGGAGCAACTTATAAAGGAAAACTAGTCGGTACTTTTGGAAAAGCCGCCTTTTTTAGTTTTGGGAGAGATAAAATCATTTCATCTGTTTTTGGTGGAATTGCCAT
>CAYHKY010000002.1:0-35314 GCA_964357355.1 uncultured Gammaproteobacteria bacterium
GCAAGCACTTCGCTGAGGTCTGCAATGTTTTCCCGGCTGCCGACGATGTCGCCCCTGCCTTCAAGTGGTTGGGCGTCGGCATCTTCAAGATTCATTACAATTCCGTGGCTTTTAAGTGCTTTACGGGCAACTTCCGGAACAGAATGCAAAATCTCATCTGAAAGCTCGCTTATAAATGATTGATTCAGGTAGAACGAATATTCACCGGCTGCTTCATGAACTGCAATTTCTGCATTACCTTTGGTTCGCCTTGATAAGGTCGTGACTCCAGCGTTGACAAGCGCTGTATTCCATTTGACTTGCATCTTGGCCGGGTCAAAAAATCCGCCGTAGTGGCCTAGCTCGCTCCATAGTTGAGCGGATAAATATCCCGGACTGTCTGTATCTAAGACCACTTCAACCATTGTTCCAACTTCTCCCGCCGAGGCAGGACGCTCAACAGTTTTTAACTTGACATCAACTAATAATCCGTTTTCTTTGACCGGCACAGCGATAACTATGGTGGTCACACCGTCTTTGGTTGAACGGATCCGTGCTTCTTTGCCCAGAATAAACGTCGAATAAAAACCCTGGCCAAAGTGGATAAGTTCACTGTTCCAACCGCTCGCATTGGGATCCAATAATTTGGTGCGGATCGTCTCAAAATCCATCCCGATCCCCTGGTCACGCATAGATAGTACGTACTCATCATTGTTTCCCAACCAACTGCTGACTTGATACACAGGTATATTTCCTGGCTGATTTAATTTCCTCATCGCCTCATACGCATTGGTCATAATTTCCCTGAGGAAGGCAAACGGGTCGGTCGTCTGCTCGTAGGCGGATTTGAGAGCAGCCCGGGCATGTCCGGTTAATTCCTGTTGTTCGTCTGGATTCATACCCGCTTTGACTTCCTGGACTTTTTCTTCAACTTTACGGGCGGATTTTGCCTGCGTGAGCGCTGCTTCGGTTCCCTGGTTTTTATGCTGCACCAGTAGTAGGTCTGTGAGATCTGTCTCAACGACGTTTTCAACCGGTAGTTCTATCGCATCAATTGGCCTCTGGCTAAGTGGTGGTTGGTCAGCAAAAAATTGATATAACATTGGTTCAATCCTGCGGTCAATTTTACCTCGATGACCAAGGAGAGCCATGATTTGAATAAAAGATATATCAGTAAGATTTAACTCGTTCCCAATGTGATCAAGCAATTTTTTACCATCTTCTTCCGATATATTGGTAAAAACGCGTCTCAAACTATTGTCTACGGTATCTATAATTTGTTCAAACCCTTCTAACTCAGTCGGTCCTAATCCCTGCTTATCTATCAGGGCGGTAATTATATTTATCCTGAAGTTATTGAAAAACAGATCTTCATATACGTATTTAGGCAAGTCACTTAACCGAATTGGAGCTTCGTACCCCTCCACTGATTTCTTTTTCATTAATAATTGGTTTATCGCTTCGAAAGGATCGTGTACTAAATAAGGGTCTAATTTTTTTCCTGCCATATAAATAGGTGTCAACACATCCCCTGGGGAATACCATAGATGAGTGCCTTTATATCTGATATCGTATAACACACCTTCGTGAAGGTAGAACAGATACTGAAATAACTCCTTCTTCTCCTGATCTGAAATTGCCTCTCCAAAAGCCCGGACAATATTTTCAGTTTTCTTTTCTGCATATCCATTTCCAGTACTATACTCATCAATTCGATATTTACTCACCAACTGAGACGTTTTAGCTGTTATCTGGGGTCGGAGAGGCTTCCCATCCGACTCAAAACGTAAACTGAGCAGAAACTCTATAATTCTGTCATACGAAAAAACATTTTCGATAATGTTCAGCACGCTGTCAGGATCATGATCATAGGATAAGTATGACAAGAAATTACCAGCTCTTTCCAATATAATAAATTCTTCACCGGTGACTGAGTTTCTAATTTTTTCCCATATTTTAAATTGATATTTTGCATAAAAATCGGTGTTTTGATCATTGGTAATATTGTCATTCAACTCAGTTTTAAAATCGTTAACCGATTGAAATACCACTGGTTTTGTAGATCTTGCCTCGGCTGCATCTGAGTTAGAAATGATCGACTGAACAATCGATAAAACTTCGTTTCTTTTTTCTGGATCGGTCATGACGCTCTTTAGAGATGAATCAAGCACTACCAGTTCTGACTTAGTCACCACTACTTTTTTACTCTGATCCATATTAAAAGGCAGATAAATCACATGGGCATACTGGCGGTCTTTGACACTTTCCGGAACAACAATCCCATTAACCGGAAACAATTCTTTAGGAATGAAAAAAATCGAGAGTGCGCTCTTGTCTATCGCTTCACGCAGAGCTTCATCGTCAATAAAAACCAGTGCGTGCTGCCGGGAATTAACATCCTGAGCTGCTGTATTAACGGCTGACTTTAGACTTTCTCTTATATCTACTTTCCCGCTTGATGCAAGTGAGAGTTTTGATTGCAATAGTTTGGCCAACTGTAAAAATACGTTGCTATATTCTAATAAATTATTTGAACTCATGCTTTTGAACAACTGCGACATTGCTTGCGCAGTCATGTCTATCGGCTTGTAAGCACTTCTATCTCTGGCATATGCCATGAAGTCTTTGTGAAAATCAAATATTATGGGGCTGGGTGTGCCGAAGGCTTCAAACTCAAGCGTATCGAAGAAGACCCCGTTAATATAAATACCTACTTTTGCTTTTTCACCTTTTTTTGTAGGAACTGCATTCTTCCCGATTTTTACCTGCACTGCCGGTCTGCCAGATTTGGTTGGATCAATTCTTGTTGCATCGACACTTGCGAGTACTTCAACGCCATCTTGTGGATTGAGAATATATGGCTCACCACCATTTTCGGAAAGGAGAATTTGGGCATCTTCTTTATATTCTAAAGTCTTTTTCGCCTCAGCAATAAGCTCATCCTTTTTAATCGTATCCGAAATAACCTCAATTTCAGTTCCCCTGCCGATCCTGTCAGCTTCCCACGTTGAAAGTGGTATATATGTGAAGTCCCGTTCGCCTTTTTCATTGAGGAAAAATTCGAGCCTGTACGATTCAGTCCCCGTATTTGTACGCACAATCACCCGGTCTTGTGGTGTACGCAAATATGAAAAGATTGATATAAACCCCGCACCAAATTTGCCGGTTGTACCCGCTTGACCCATGTTGCCTCCCTCTCCCGGATTAAGAAGAAGAGGTAAATTAACACGTGAAATACCTTCTCCATTATCACGCACCACGCTTCTGCCATCTTCGACGCTCCAATAGACGGTCTTTTTTGCATCCGGTGTACCTTGACGGAAGAAATAGCGTTCTTCAGTGTCGATCGCGTTAAGAAGCACTTCAATGATTGGCCGGGTGGCGATCTCAGTAAATTGGTTAAATGCCAACGCCTGGATGACGCGTTTACTGATATCCCGGGTGCCGAGGGCAGAATTATTAACCAGCTGCATGACTTGTTGGTATCCTCCCTGGAATGCTGAAGCCAACCTGCGGTTTGTGTTCCCCTGAATTGCAGCCACAAATTCAGCCAGCGGTACTGGTTCTTTGGCGACAATTTGCGAAAGAAACTCATCGGTCACTAGCTGGCGCAACCGGGCATCACCAATTGGCAGTGCCTTTTCATTCATCACCCTTTCCACCCGAGCATCTACCAGTCCCACTTCCCGGCGGTCAAGCGGACTTTCCTGAAGTGACTTCGCCACCGCCTCGCGGATATCATCCCGCAACCCTCCCCCGCCTTGCTCATTTGTTGGTTGTGACTTAGGCTCAACTCCTTGTGTAACTGCGCTAACTATTGTGCGCATTGGCATCTCATAAAGAAGTTGGTTGCGTAACCCGTCAGTCAAATTTTTCCCGCCCATTGCCTGGGCCATTTTTCCCACAATGCTGCAACCGGAACTAGCCGGCTCCCCATCAGCTGCATATGCAGCGTTGATAAATGGAAATGCTATACTGATTCCTGGAGTGGGCCTGCCGGGTTGGGAGCTGGTCCTAAGAAGTCCGGTCTCAGGGGTTCGATTCCCCTCAGGTCCACTCCCCTTTACAATATTGACAGCTGTATCAATATATGATATAAAGTTATTACTTCTTAGGTCCAGCATTTTTACCAACCTGGCGAGATCGCCAACAAAGTCCCCGTAAGGGGATTTTTTGGTGGGAAAATCCGCATAAAAGTGCGGAATTTGGCGCATCCGGAAACCTGAATTCCCCTCGCACTTTCCCAGTTCTTCATCTAATGTTTGAGCCGCGGCAGCCAATGCATCTTTTACAGCCTGCTCGTGAGGCAAAAGTGGTATTTGAGTAATTTTACGTTTTCTGATTCTAACGATTTCATCGTAGAGAGGTAAATGTTCTTCGGGTAAATCTTTCAGATTTATACCTAATTCCTGGGCTTTTTTGATCGCCGCAAAATCAAAAATTCTTCTTAGGAAAAAATCACGTGTTGGGATTCCTTGATACATGGGTTCTAGAACTGGTACCGTGTCCAAAGTATTAAAAAACGCTTGAGCATGTTGTTTGGAAGGAACGATAAATAAGAGATTTTCCGGGGGAATAAAATCATAGTTATTTACATTGTCTCTAACAAAAGGGATCTGTTGTGTTGTTGGGTCCTCGGCATATCTGTAGATTGAAAAATCAGCTAACGGGGTATCAACCACCACCCACGGCGGACCATGTTTTGATGCGTTGACATAAGCTGATGTGTCATAAAAGGGCAACGATTCCGCATCCAAAGTATCAAATTCTCCAACCCAAGGTGCATGACCGGCAATATTTGTGTTTATATCAACATCTTTAACCCGAGGCCGTAAACCAAAATATGCTATGTTTACGAGATCCGGAAAAGCTGATTGTCCGGTGATTTCCTGTAAACCATGACCGACATAATGTTTAGTACCCAAGTAATCAAATATTTCGCGTTTTTCATCTGCATTTGGATTTGGTAAACCTTTCATTTTAATGATATCCGGGTATAGCTGTAATGCATATTGCAGATTATCCGTATCAGGAAAGCCTGTCTCTGAATTTATAAGTGATTTTATTTTAGATGCATCTTTTAGTGGAGAATGATCCAATCCGCCTACAGTCTCTGATTGTATGACCACCGGTTCTCCTCCCCTGCCTTGCTCATTACCGGTTAATACATTTCCCAAAGTTTCTATTGCTACTGCTGCAGGAGTCCGGGAAATCGTAGGTGCAAGCGATTCTACTCCATCCAATACTGGCCCTATTCCAATTGGACAACTTCCGCTGACGTCGCCACTTGCGGCAAACACCGGACCGATGAAAGACCCGCCTCCCTTACCGCAAATTTTATCTTTAGCGCGGACAACAATTCGCTCAATCCCTAATCTGAACTCGTCCGCCTTGAAAATTAGATCCAGTTGGCGGGAAATTTGGCGAAGTGATCCGCCTATTTGATGTGTTGTACCAATGATACCAAGAGGAATTGGTTGCGCTGATTGAATCCTCTCCCACCAATACCCATTCGGACGGTCTGAGAGGTGGGTTTTGAGGAAATTTTGTGCTCCTTTTGGCAGGAGATTCCAGATGGGACCTAGTGCGCAACCTTTAGCAGAAGGTTGTCCATCGGCAGCATAAACTTGACTTATGAAAGGCAAAATCCAATTCTTTGACTGAAATAAATTGTTTCTGTTATTGTATTTACTAATGGATAAATTATCAGGTGTGTTATATGTTTGGCGAGAACCCATTTTGACACTTACCCAACTAAACCGATTGTCCAATATATTTGATAACGCAGGTAATGTATTTTTGGCAATCGGTGTAGCCGCACCGCTCTTCACTTTCGTTGACAATCCAGACTGGTTTGCTATACTAGTTGGTGTTGTGTCTACGGTAACCTGCTGGTCAGTTAGCCTAATATTGGCTAGAAAAGGATCAAATTTATGAACGAAGCTTTTAATATCACTTACTTGTTGTTCGCTATATTTATGATGTTGTTTGCTATCGTTGTTCTCCTCATGGCCCTCCCCGGCCCCAAAAAGCCGACTAAGAAGTGAATTTCCATTTGGCGCAAATCCGGTTTTGATTTCGCAACTGCCCAACACTTTATCAACTAACTCTTGCGCCAGTTTCTCATCCGCTGCCCGATCAGATTCGATTTGAGTTTGAGACAGCCTTGAATTACCGTAAAAATTATCAAAAATATTTTCCAGTCGTTTCCATCCTTCAGTTTCACTTCCTTCTCCAAAGGATTCTAAAAGTGGCACAAGATTACCAAACAATGCTTCTTCAATTAAAAAATTTCCCTTTTCAGCCCCTTCTCTTTCGATGACCAAGGAAAATACTTTTTGTTTTAGCAATTCAGACAATGCCTGGTCGTTAGCTCTTTTGGTGGTTCTTACTCCATACGAAGTTTTTTCCATAATAAAATCCTCTGCCGCAACTGTGAGTCCTTCTTCGACACTGACTGAATATTTGGGAATGTTTACTTCAATTTTCGATCTTCCGCCCACTGCATGATGATTGGCATGTATTGCTTCATGTACTACAACTGCTATTCTAGTCGCCTTCGGCGCTCTAAGATATGCCTTACTAATAAAAATTGCGTCAGCAGGTCCTACATATCTTGCGCCAAAAGGATGTCCTGTCACTTGTTCATACACAATTTCATCTACAAAAAATATCCGGTGATTATGCCGTAAGATATCAATCATTGGATCATCGGAGAGTTGCACATCGTCACCGTATTTGGCGGCCATAGAAATCCGGATCGCTTCTTCAATTTCAGCCTCTGTTTCTGTTAAAGATGCTGCATTGACGTCAATCATGTCTAGGGCAGAAATAATATCGGCCTGTCGGGCATCCGGATTATTTTCCCGACCATTAATTAACCGGAACGCAATTAATCGTTCAACCAAACTAAGATCCTCAGGAAGCATCTTCCTTGCTTCGGAAATTATGCGATCAGCAATTTCCGGTTTTCCCAATGCTCGATATTTCTCTTTTATGGCATTAACCTCATCTTCCAACATTTTCCGGCTGGCTACCGTAGATTGAGACGGTGGTGAAATTGATTTAATACTTTTTCTAATAATTTGAGTATTCAACCGGTCCAACCAGCTTCCGGGAAAGTTGTCCTCAACCCAGGCTACATACGACTCCCATAGATTGGTTACCCACGCAGGACCTCGAGAAGGTTTTACTGATGGTGGTTCTGTCTCTGTTGGAATCACTACCCCTCCCTGGGTTAAGCCAATAAATGTCACAGGACTAATGTAAGGACTGATATGCTTATTCCAAATTTCAAAGGAATTTCCATTAGCAACCAGATCGGCTCTTATTGCAGCCACGATCGTCTGCGGAGTTTGCGCGGGATCCTGGATCAGATCCCTCCGGGTAGTCAAAAACGCCTCCAATTGACCGAGTATATGTTCCAGGTTTTCAGGCTTGGTGAGATAGTTTATTTCATCGGAGTTAATATAGAGGTCTGTGGTTGAAACTGATTGATTTCGTCGTTCTTTCCAATCTTCTTTAGTACCTATCACCTCATAGTTAAAAAATACATAACTATCATCTTCTTCAAAGATTTTACTATCACCTGATTCAGGAGCAATAATTCCATCAAAACCTCGCTCCCTCATAAATTTTGCAAAGACATCGTTTTGAATTGGCCCTAAACCTTGACTGATTCCATATTCCGGAATATTCATAGTTCCTAGGACATAGCGGATTTTTCTTTTAACCTCATTATTTGTGATTTGGCGTATTTTTTTCAAAAAAATACTATATTTATTGTTAGCATCGAATATAACGTCGTCTAAAATAATTTTATCCTTTTTAGCTTCATACTCAATTTTATTTTGTTCGAAATACACCAACCAGTATTCTACCCATTCCTGAAATAATTTTTCCGGAAACGGCTTATCACCTCTCAAATCCAACATCTTTGCTCGGTAAGGGATCACTACGGATAAATACCCACCACCTCTAGATTGCCCTCTTAAATCTGCATATTTTTTAGCCTGTGTTTGATTGTTCGATGTATATAATCCTGTACCAAGAGTCACCGAACCATCAGGTTTATCAGGATCAGTGAGATTGTCATAGTCAAGTTTGACTTGTAATGGTTTTAATCCACCATGATATAAAACAGTTGCTCCTTGAGGATTATTTGGATCGATCAAAAGTGGATCGGTTTCACCTAAAATAATTGTTCGTTCTTCTACTCCACTTTCACTAGATAATCTAAATAACACTAGATTACCACTCTGTTCATCTACTAATCCAATTTCCCTGAGTACATTAATGTTAGGCGCTTGCCAACCGGTTTCATTGAGCCAGTTAACTACCTGCTGTCTGTATTGAGCAGGTATCATCCTCAGAACTGAACCAACTACCAGATTGCAGCCGCTATTTGCAGCCAGCACACTGCTCTCCTGGGCATGGGCTTGGGGAATGAGGGAAAAGTTTGACTCATTTATCAAATTTATGTTAGCGTTGGATCCAGTGAAACTATTTTCGTTTAGAACGCTTCTGGAAGGGTTAGCCGCTATCTGTTTTAATCTTAGTTCCGGATGGTTTGGCGTTGTATTAATCGCTCCGGGATTAACTTCAAAACCTCTGGATAAATGGCTTACTTTATTGACTGGCAATGCATTGTTTGGTATATTGGGACTATTGCTCGGAGTCTGGATTTTGGAAAGGAGCAAATCATGATTGGAAATATTAAAGTCGAAGATTTCCTTACTAATACTGCGATTGCCTATACTCTCCTTTTGATCGCGATTATGATCTTTGCCTATATTGTGATCAAAACTGATGAGATCGAACGCAGGCGACACTCCTCCCGCAAGTAACTCTTGTTCCTCAAACCCCTTATCCGCATCTATCCGGGGTGGACCGAAGAATCCCAAACCGCTGCTGCCTGTGAAACTTAACGGACAGGCTGTGTTGTCCTCCATCCAATCTTTGGCAGCGGCTTCAAGGCTATTTGCGGGAACTACTTGAGTGGTCAGTGATTTAGTTGATGTCTGAGAAAATGCCTGTTTGGTGGTAAAAGTTTGATCAGGTATTAAATCGTTTCCAACAAACACATCAATAAATTCTGGTGCATTTTCGGATTTAGATCCGCTGTGGATAAACTCTGGCGGTAATGATTTAACCGTTTCGGGGTAAACAAATAATTTACTTCTATCTGAAAAACTTATCAAAGGATTTATGAAATTATAATCGGAGTATTTTGACATCCGCTTGTCATACTCACCCGAACCAAACACTTCATTATAAAGGGTCTTAATGCCTTTTACGGTTACGCCATTTCTATCATTTCCTACAATACCTTCTGTCAAAGCAGTTTTGGCAGACATCAATGCCGAACGGTAAGCTTCACGGCCTACTCTGTCATACAAATCACGCACCAGATTATGGAATTCGAGCGCTCCTCCGGCATAACTATTTTCAAATACAATGATTTCCTGTTCATCGGCTAGTAATTTGGGTAAATACCGACTGATATACTCAGTCATCACTTCAACATTGCTATAACTGCCGTCTGATTCTATAGGGGAAGTATCAATATATTTACTTAAAAACACCCCTATGCTTTTACCCCCAGATTCCCATTGCAATCGATGCATTCCTTCATGTTGACTCAATGCTTTCAAACCATCCGCATCTTCATGATCAATGTTTCCGGCAACAATGCTTATCTCCCCCTCTGCCCAGACGTCAAAATATGCAATATACTGTGCATTTAATACTGATGTTGTACGCCCGATGATGCGTGGTTCAAATTCAGGAAATCCAAAATCCAAGTCCAATTGATTGTAAAATCCGTCAATTCTTTCCAAATCAGTATTTACGATTGATTGCTCCTTAGCTTTGGCTTTGGCCATAAATGCATCGAAATTACCTCTCACCGGATATTTGCCTGTATCATCGAACTTTTCGTTTAACCAGCCTTCGGCTAACTGCAGTCGCAGGAGATAGTATCTGGCAGCCAAATAGGTTTTTTCCTGCTTGGTTAAAAATTGATATCCCACACCATAGTGTCTTCCAGCTCTTTCTGCCAGATAATTATATGCATCATCAATGCCTTGATCTTCGGTTGAGATAAATTCGTCTGCTCCGGCGACAAATTCCTGTACCACCCGATTCAATTCTCCATCTGGTTGCAGGTTGCGCCTAAAATTATTGGAAATCAAATTCCATAAGTCTGAATCGTTTATACCAGCCAGTTCTTCACGTGAAGCTGAATAATCATCAATTTTTGGTAAGAAATACGAAGCAGTTCGATAGTTATCAGTTAAACGCAAGATTATGTTTTCTTTAGTTACTACTCTTACTTCACCTTGATTTATGGCCTTTTTTTCTAATTCTGTTACAATCAATCCTTCTATCTTCTTATCTCCAATTAATTTTCTGAGTTCTGTCTCAACCAGTTGGTAACTCACATCAGCGCTAAAGAACCGGGTAACTAAATCCCATCTCATCTTCCCCGTCCGGGGATCGAGTAAACCGATCCATCTTAGGAAGTTAAAGTTGCGCGCTTGCCAGCCGGTGGTATCTAACCATTCTGCAACCTGCGGCCTGAGTTGAGCAGGGATTAACCTCAGAAATGCAGCAAAGACCGGACTGCAGCCGCTGTTTACTGCCAGCACACTTCCTTCCTGGGCATGTGCGGTAGGAATGAGATTGTTTGACAAAATATTACCCGCATTGTTAAATTGATTCTGTATGAAATCATTGTTTGTTATCCGTCCAGCTATTTTTTCATCCCTATTTACGGATTTAGCTGCGGGTTGGTTCGGATTACTGCTTATTTCTCCCAACTCGCTTGTCCATTCATCAGCCTGGGAAACAATATTTGGATTAATTAAAGCAGTCAGCTCTGGTATACTTTGTTTGTTATTGGCAGAATATTTTGCTGCAAAGTAGTCAGTATGAGCACTCAATTGATCAGTGATATTATTAACACCGGATTTACGCTGACTATGATTTTGGGAATCATAGCTTTGCTGTATGTTTATTGGACCAGGAACACTCGTCGATCCAGGAAAGGATAGATTTATATGACTCTCAAAGATTTTTTGGGAAATGGGTACGTTCAAATTATCGTGTTGGCTATTCTTTTGATTGTATTCTGGTATGTTCAAAGTCATTCCAGGACTCCCAGACGTTAAACCCGCCTCAATCCGGGGCGGACCGAAGAAGCCCAAACCAGTGCTGCCACTGAAACTTGTCGGACAAGTAGAAATATCTTGCAACCAATTTTTGACAGGTATTTCAGGACCTACTGGCTTTGTTTCTTCAGAGTAACTTGTAATAACTCCTTCAAGTTGACTACGAGCAGCAGGGCTTTTCAGCCAGACAGGTCCGGTAGTTTTTTGATTGATAACTTGCCTATGAACATTACCGTCAAAACCAACATAATCAAATCTCTCTGCAGTCAAAAGTTTTCTGGCATCGGCTAGATAAGCTTCTCGAGTGACCCGGTTCCGGAAATCCTCAGGCGCATTAGGTGAAAGTTCGGGCGGATGTTCTAATAGTTGTTGGTAAAAATCAACCAGGAACTGCTCAAACGCGGTTTCCAAACTAGGATCAAATTGAGCACCCATCCTCTCCTTGATATCAATTAAAACGCTGGATAGCGGCCGGGGCACGGCATATGGCCTTTCCGGATCGAGTCCTATTGCTACATCAAACCAGTCAACCAACCCTATGAGACGGGCCCATATATGTATCTTTTCATCTGCCAAAGTTTCACTTGGATAATTAGGTTCGCCAAAAACAGTTTCCCCGTTCCATTTCTGGTGATGCTGGGAAACAGCCGCCACAAAACGTGGATCGGAAACCAAAGTTGGTGATATCCGGCGCAACATTTCAACACCTTTGCTGGTGTGTCCGTATCGAATTTTGTTAACCTGTGCCAAACTCAACCTTTGATTGGGAATTTGAGATTGTTTGATTAAACTTGCCACACTTTCACCTTCGCTATCTACTTCACGGCTATCTTTGCCGATATCGTGAATCAGCGCGGCAGCCTGAATCAATGGAGCTTCCTCAATCAAATATGCAAAGCGCACATCGAGCCAGGATAAGAATTGGGCAAGTGTTACCGCATTTTGGCTGACTCGATGGGAATGTCCGCGGGTGCTTTTATCCTCCCACCCACTCTCATCTTTTTGGAACATTATCGCAAGCACCCGGTTAGCTTCTTTGACCATCTGAACTTGGTATCCCAGATCACTATCCAAAGTGACAGCCAATTGCGCCAGAAAAAATGAATTTGGTGATTGGGATACGATCGGCACCGCACTCTCTGCAGCATCAAGTAACGGATCAATATTTAGCGGTCCAACCGCACACGATTCTACACTGCTGCCTTCTTGGGCATAGGCAAATTTAATAAATGGCAACAATCCACTTGAACCACCGCAAAGTCTTATCCTTATTGTGGCGAGAATTTTTCGAAGCGACTGCTCAATATTAACCCTTAATAAAATTTCATCCAATTTGCTTGAGGCACTAATCAAATATCTATTTACATCTTCAGTGTATGTTTGTGATTGCACAACCGGTCTTCTCGACGGATCAAGATAGGCAGCTTCTGCTTCATACGAAGCAAAAAACTCAAAAAACTTATCCCACCCTCCCAATGCATCTATCAGTGGCTGTAATCCATCCGGTCCTATGGATAGCAACAATTTATCAGCATCATCGTATGAAAATCCTTTATCGACCAACGCCTTTCGTATATCAGCCCGAAAAGTCCAAAAGCTTTTTTCGTAAGCCCAATTCAATTGCTTGGAAAATCCATAAACATCAAAATTTGGAGCCCGGTTTTCTGCTTTGGCAGCTTCCTGTTCTACAAAGTAAGTTATATATTCAGTTTTGCCTTCGTTTATTAAATCCCACCAGCCCATTTTCCCTTTTTCGCCGAAATATCTCACCACTTCCGCCAATAATTTATTATCGTAAAGGTCATTTAACTGATGACTCACTTCATGATCTATGATACTTTGTAAGTCTCTTAATAACTCTTGATCATCTCTGATCACAAATAGACCAAATTGCATATCGTAAAAACCTCCCACAGATCTACCAGGATTCAGTATTCTCATAGTTTTTCTATCCACCAAAATGATCTTTACCAGGTCGGGATTAATTATGGTTGGGTCAGACAAAATCACGCCGTTTTTAATAGCTAAACGATCGTGTCTTTTATAAGCCTCTTCAAATTGCGGTTGTAATACTTTTAAGTCTTCATTCCGTTTTATCAAAAATCGCCTCACTACGTTTCTCTGTGTTTTTCGGTCGTTTGACCAAACTAGAACTCTTTTTTGCAGCAGATAATAAATCTGGTCCGCTAAATTGGCTATTGCTTGTTCATCATCAGTTTTATTTGTTTTTTTGTAGAGAGTTTCATTAATAAGTTCATCAACTATTGCCTCAACTTTTTGATCTAAATTCTGTTCAGCTTTTCGTGACTCATCCTTTTCTCCCACACTTGAATTGAAATATGGCTCTTCGGTCTTCAAAGGAAGGATGAAACTCGGATCATCAAGCGTAAAGAGTACTGTCCTGACTACGTAGTGGGCATTGACGACCGGGATATGGTGATTTGCATGGATATCTCCGGAACCTCCTAAAATCACGATGTGTTCCTGATCTACTTCCAAAAACTTAGCGATTATTTCACCGTACTCCGAAGGCGCCGGATTATCCGGAACAATTATTCCCCGGCTGCGTAATTTCGCGACAAGTTGAGGTATTATCTCTGTTCCAAGCGGTGCAGTTGAGTCAAAAGCCGGTACTATATAGTAAATATCCTTACCTCGATGTTCACCCAAGTAGTCATTTATCGAAGCAATTGATGTCAACTGTCTGGTCCGGGGTGAATTGATTGTACTGCCTGTCACCCGACTGGCAATGTCTTTGGCTAAATCACCGAAAAGTGCCGGGACATCAATCCGGCGGATGACTTTTATCAAATCTTGGGTAACCAATATCAGCTTGTATGCAATATTTACAGGTGAAAGTCCGGGAAAATCATACTCGGGTAATATTTTATTCGGTATTATCCGCGCCATTCCGATTTTGGCCACTTCTCCGGCAAATCTGGCTGCAAATTTATACGGATTCCCGTCGTTGATATCAGCCAGTCCGAAACTCGAAAGTAAGACTATTGATTTCCTTTTTACATTCGGCAATTTGGCGCTCAAACTGATAGCTACTTGCGACCCTTCGGAATAACCTGAAAACAGAACTTTGTCTCCAAGATAATCTGTATAACCGTTTAATCTGAATGCTGCCAGTATCGCTTCGCTGTCTGTCTCAAAATTTGACCTATTTTCAAAGGTTTGCGGAATTTCAGGCAGAGCTGCAGCGATGATATAGTGGAAATTTCCTTGTTCGGCAAATGCCAACACTGTAGGATCCGGCAGCGAGCTTAATTGACCAAACCCGGGAACAAAAACGAGGGTGCGGACCTCTTCACCGGGAAGGGGTGTACTCAGGGTGATTTTGGTTGTGGCCACCAAGTTCTTTATCCCGTCGGCATTTGTTATGTTTTGGATTTTATAATTATCAATGTATTGCCGGCGGGCAACACGGACTCTGGTTACGGGATCCATCAAATCACCATCCGTCAGATTATCCAACGGATCGGATCCTACCACGACATTATTTACTGTATTTAAAAATTTTTGCAGTATAGCTGATGTTGATTCTGGTTTATCGGTTTGTGCCGGAGTCGTCTGCCTGGCAGGAAATCCAAACCGGCCGTCCGTCAGCCATCTGAGCCGATAGTTTATTTCTGCAAGAAAATTCCTCCATGCCTGTTGGGGATTGGTCAGCCAACCTATTCCGGAAATTGGTCCGGACGGAATCCGTGCACCTTCTGATGTGGTTTGAGTTATATTGATACCTTTTGTTATGCCCTGATCTTCATATTGCAGTGAATAAGTACCCTCATCATTCAGCGTGACCTGGTAAGACTTTCCGTCCAGCGTAAGCATTAGGCCGGCTGACAAATCGCTGGTAACAATTTGGTCGGGTACACCTTTGGGAACTCCGTCCAGGAACAGCGGCACACCGCTTCCCGTTTCCAGATGTAGACCATTATTGTCCTCATAAAATACCACCTGGTTTACCCCGGCCGGTTCACCGGTGTCTTCTGCCAGTGTCAGGGATTGGTCGGAATTAATATTGAAATAATACCTGACTCCGCCGCCGCCAATGCCACCGGAAAAATTTGCGACAAATTCTCCGCCGATTCGTCCCAGTTGCCACAAGATCTGTGCAGAACTGATGATTGTCACCAAAGTCAGCGCTCCTCCGGTAACAAATCTCAATAATGCCCGCCGATTAAATCTTATCGTCCCCGGACTCGCTGTTACGGGAGTATTCAAAAACAGATTATCCAAAAGCTTTAAGCCAAAATACCAGCCCGTCTGACCTGCCGGAATATTTAATTGCTGATACAGGTTCTGCGCATCTATGTTTGTAGTTTCAGTTCCCGCTTCCAGTTTTTTCAGAGCATTGTAAAAATTAATAAAATCATTTTTCGAAGCCATCGGATCTATCCCCAGTTTTTTAGCCAACTCTAAAATATAATTAAGGGTATTATCAAAGTCATACATCGTATGTGAAGGAGTGACGAGTTCCCGCTGTGCCAGTATGAAAGCGCTGCCGATATCTGTCATGACTCTGATGGCATAAGCAGTCCACCAGATAGTCTGCGGTTTCTGCTGATCAGGCGTGATGCCTTTACTTTCCAGGAATTGCTGGATATATTTCTCAAACGCCACCGCCACCGTCAACTGGAAATCCAGGTTGGCGGACTGTTTGATTTCCTCGGTATAAGCAACCCGCTCAAGTTCCCGATATTTTTCCAGCTGGCTAAGATAATCATTTCTGGCCGTTAGAATAGAGTCGAGCTGGGCTTTTTCAGCATCCGTAGCCTGTGTCTGCAATAACTCTATCAATTTAGCGGATTTGACTATCTGATCTTTGAGCAGTTTTACGTTTCTGTTGTCGCTATTTACCAACTGCTCTCTGGTGCTCTTGACCACATCTTTCAGGTCGACGCTGTCCGGATTTTCGTTATAAGCGTATGACCATTGCAGCCATCCTTCGCCGTAATTGAGCAACTGCTCCTGTGCCGGTTCATCGCTTAAGCCGATTTGGGTAAAATTGCCGTCAACCACAGTTTCCTCCCAGAAAAAGTCCAGACTGGCGGGATAATTTTGCAGGTAAGTCTCGACCGCAGTTTTTAAACCGGTTTGTAGGGTATCCAAAGAATTTCTGGCATCGATCAGGTCCTGCCAGGATTGGATTATCTCCGGGTAATCGCTAAAAAAAGTGCCCAAATTTTCAGCAGATGCTTCTACAGCGTGAGCATATATGATTGACTCCTTATCAAGGATACCTATAGTCGGGTTTCCGCTAAACATCCTGATTGCCTCTTCCGGTTTTTGGGTGATATATTTCTCCTGGCCGGCCAAATTCAATCCGCGCACCCATTCAATCAGGGGATCTGTCGCCAGACTCAGGGCGCTTGGCGCCTCGCTGATTAATTTCAGCACGATGGAAAAATCAGCACCCAGATCGATACTTAATTTTTCCAGTTTGGCATAAAATTCCATTTCATAGTCTTCAAATGTCTGATTATCTTTGACTGGTGATTTGTCGTAATAAATTTTTGCAAATTCCTGCATTTTTCCATAAATCGCATCCCAGGCAGGTGCATTGAACACCTCAGGATTGAAAAACGGCACACCTGATTCGCTGGACGTGTATCTGCTATAAAGTTTGGCGCTGTTGGTTGGTGCGGCGACTACTGCTTCACTGCTTTCGTCTATGTTTAAAGGTTTGGCCGGAGTTGTTTCGATACCGCAGGCAGCTAATGCAGCCGCCCCGATAGCCATAAATCCGACCTTGATAAAAGCTCTCCGTGAAAATACAACACTTGTCGCAACTAATACTATCGGCAAGGCCAGCAATGCCGTAGTTATATTTTCAGGCAAATTGAGGTAATTACTTAAAGTAAACACTAGTTGGGATATGACAACAGGCAGGACAACTGCGCCTAACCATGGAAAATCAATTGTCACCCGTTGAGCCGGTTTCGGGGCCTGTTGGTTTTGTGAATAAGCGACAGCCGCGTCGACAAAAGATTTACTGATTTGGTCGACTAGAAGATCTATTGAAAGGGTGAAGGGGGTGATGTTCGGAGTCGCATTGCGGGCAGTCACCAGTGAATTTAAAGCTTCTATGGCAGCGTTTCTTGCCGTAACTAAACCCTGTACCGATGGAGGCGCGCGGTTAGCCTGGGTGTAAGCGATGATTGCCAGTTGGTAATTAATCAACGTTTCTACTACCGGAGTATCACTTAATATCTCATTCTGTGACAATTGACCGTTAGTTACTGATTCTACCCTGGCTGCGACTTCCAATCCGGCTGCACTTCTTAGGTTGTCCCGCTCGGCCTGGTCAGAGGTTATGGATATTCCCTGTTTAATTTGACTTTCAACTGCGGCCAAACCAGCAAAGAGCGTGACTGCTGTTTCCGGGGTGACACTTTGCGGGTTGACCAGAACCTGGCGCGCTGCCACTTCGGCTTGAGCTATGATCGTAACCGATTCCCCGCCGCCAACTTCAGCAGGCACTGTTTCCAATACAGGTATTTCTGATGGAATAATTTCTTTAATATATTGGTTGGATACTACATTACCCGTTTGATCCTGAACAGATGCATACCCTTCACGGAGTGCAAATCTACCACTTACTCCAGTTGCAGAAACATCAATTATTTCCCTAAATATTCGCACGTCATCAGGGATGATGTTTTCTGACTTTGCTGCGGCAACAACTTGAGATACTACGATGTCGGAGTATTTAAGTAGTGCCGTACCTATTCCGGATCCGGACTTATCTTGATTAACCATCACTGTGCTATTTATGACTATAGATCTATCGACATTTCCATCTAATTGTCGTATAGGATTCAAAAATGTGTTATCACCTCTATAAAACTCAATGTAGATAACACCAATATTTGTTCCGTTTGTATCGCTTACTTCTACTACTAAATTTCCTTTTTGATTCCCGCTTGTATTAAAGTATGTGGCTAATGTTTCAAACTTATTTAGAGTACCTTTTATCTTAATAGCTAATCGCTCAATATCATTTCCAATTCGGACGTTATTTATTACTCTTTCTCCGCTAATATCAAGACGGTTTCCGCTGTTTTGAAGTTTTGCCAAATCAGCTGGAACTTGAAATGTTGTTATGACACTTTCATTGCCTATATCAGAACTTACCTGATTGGTAATTAAAGAATCGGTTTGTGACAGTTTTTCAACTGCTTGTGTTAGCTCTTGATTAATCCTTTCTAAATCAGCTAAATTCTTCTGGAGATTACTTAGTTCTTGTTGTAAATTAGTAATCACCCTGATATCACCTTTGACTAATTCCGCTGAAACATTGGCAATACGTTGTCTAGTTTCTTGAATTTCGTTAGTAATAACATTTATCCCATTTACCAAGTCAACTCTTTCACCTTGAGTAAGTGTCTCACCCCTGACTACTTTTGGCTCTATCTCCCGGGCGCGGGCAATCGGATCCGTATCTCCGCCGCCGCCAATGCTTTCATTTACAGGAATTGGCTGAGGTGCGGGTTGCAGAGGCGGTAGAAGAGGTGGTATTTTCGGAAGTTTCTCTCCAATTTGTTTCCCAATTTCTTTTAATCTGTCACTCCAACTCGGACCTGTCTTTTTTGGAGTCTTGGCAGCCAGATCGGCGATTTTTTCCGCTACCGGAACGCCTAAATTGGTTCCGATTTCCGTGCCGGAAACGTTTTTTTTGCCTTTTAGCGCCAACAGATTGGTGATGGTTGCGTTTTCCAGCAGTGCAAAATTTGCGTCTGATATGTCACTTATTCCGGCTGATCTGGCCGCAGTCGCCACCTGGTACGCCGTAAGTTGCCGGACTATAGGAATATCTGGAGTAATTGCTGAAGTACCCAAATCCCGGTTAAGTTCGGAAGCAGTGGCAGCAGCTAATGCATCGGTAAATTGATTTTCCTGAGCGGTTCCTTGAGGAGTTGTTATGATACCTGAATAAGCTGCAGCGTTGGCCAGTTGGCGCCGTTCATCTCGAGTTAATGTCTTTCCCGACTGCACAACTTCCAATGTGACAAACCCCGCATCAATCGCCCGGGTAGCAGCAAGTTGTGCCGGTGGTTGCTGAGGCGCAACTGGTTGCGTTGGCGGTAGAACAGATAACTCTTTCTCTCCGGTAAAGAAAGTACCGATCACCGGGAGACGTCCCAATACCGGTAACCGGACTCCGATTGGTTCCGTCAGTGTGCGGACGTTTCTGACTATTGTATTTTGTACCGATCCGACAGTTACCGATTGAGCAGCTGCAACGTAAGCACTTTGCGCTACATCAACCCCTCTGGCAATCTTGTCAGGGATGTCCGCTTTACCAATCACCGCTTCAACACTATTTTTAAGCGAAATTAGAGAATCCGCTTGATTAAATGGTTTGGTACCGGAAGGTAATTCTTTAGGTCCTGCTCCATCTCGTAATGTAATGCTTTCTATCTTAGCTCCACTACCACTGACCCGATCGTATACTTCACGAAGTGTACCTTCGGATGGAATATTTAACCTTTCGGAAAGAGACAAAAGAAACTCCTGACCACGGATAAAAGGCTGTGCTAAATCTACTACCCCTTCTGTAGTACCTGAACCTACACTGTAATCAAGTCCAGCTCTGGCTTTGTATTGATCAGAAATTGAGGCGTAATACGCATCTTTAGTGATTGATTTACCATCAATAGTGAAGGTGATCCTATCATCAGCTGTACTGAGCTGCCGGACGAATTCAACTACTTTATTATTTACGATGCGCTTAATCCCCTGCAACTCAGTCTGACGGATAGCGGCTTCTTCATTCGCGGTGAAAAACGTGAGCGCCTCTTCTGGTGATATGGACCGCGTACCTTCCTGACCATCGAGAATAATAACTGAGGTGTCTGTTGAGTAGCCTCCACTATTTCCACGGTCTCGCCCAATTCCCTGAAGTACCGTAGTTCGATCGGTGGATTTGCCGGCAATATTAATATAAGAATCTGTGGATCTAGAAAAAGAATCAGTTCCAACATGTTTACCATATTCAAAAATTTTAATAAAAGTTTCCGGGGGACCTTTGTTATAGTAATTACCTTTCAGATACACATCAAACTCACCTACCTGCTTAAATACCAAAGGTTGTGATCCGTCCCCGGGAAAAATAGTATATTTACCATCAGAGGAAATTACTGCTACATCCACTCCCGAATTTCTTTTACGAATAACATCAACTATTTCCTTGGAAGAAACTGAGGGGTCCTCAATGACATAATTTTGTGCCGTTTGATCAGTCGGTTTTGGCAACTCTACTTCCGCAATATTTTTGGCTCTAGTAAACTTGGTGATAGGATGGAGCGATCCCTCAAGTTTACCGGTAGCAGGATTTAATACTCCAAATACAAATGACGTTTGGTCTATACTGCTTTTACCAATTTTCACTCCATAGGTTTCATCAAATTGTCTAGCCAAAAGATCAGGCGTACCGGTAAAACCATAAATTTCCGAGAAGTTCTGTAGAAATTCCGCGTAATTAGTGCTTTCTCCACCTGCAGAAACAGTCACTCTAGACAGATCTTTGTTCGTTGAACCTAGTAAATCTTTACCAACCATCTCATACGCCAAAGCCTCCATCTCGCCTGAATATTGCCGACCGGTATATTCTCCGCTGTCTTGTGGCACCACCCGTTCTACTCCATCTATCACTTGCAAACCATAATTGGTATCTTTTACATCAGCCATTACTTTGATGACTGCGTCAAACGCGGCAATTTTCTCTCGTGCTAGCTGTTGAATATTGATCTGTTGTGCATCAGTTTGTGGCGTTTTGAGATAAACATCAAGCGCCTGATCAAAACTAAGTCCTTGCCTCTCAATAATTTCATTTACACGAGACAACCCTTCTCCTACAATCTTTCGGTAGTATTCTGTCTGTAATATCCCATCAGTCATTACACCTTTACCATCTCGTAAAACTATTAAATCTTTATTTTGTTGTGCGTCAATTCTTAATTGAGCAGTCGTTTCATATACTTCTTTCATTGCCTCTATATACCGCTTCCCTTCCACAGTGCTAGCTACTACTTTCGTGCCACCTTTGCTCACGTTATAATCAAGTTCCAGTCTCAACGTAAGTTGCGCTTCATCAGCAATCAAAACCGCACCTCGGACTTTGTCCATTACCGCATCAGCGTCATTACCGGTGCGAATCGATTCAAAGATAATATCTTTCGTCGCGACGATGATGCCTGCATCTTGGAAATTACTACTCAATGCATTAGTACCGGTAAATTCAGCAATCTTGATGCCAAGCTTTTCAAAATAGGCAGGCGGGAATTTGTCAAACATTTCGGAAATTTTTGCCCGATCGGGCATAATTATGAGCACGTCTTTCCCGGAGTACTTAGCTTTCAACTCCGCAATCAGCGGAATAATGATTGAAGATTTTCCAGATCCTGTTACTGCTTCGTAGAGTTTACCCAGCGCTTCTTTATTATCTGTCAATAGTGCGTCTGCTATAATTTTAGACTGGTCTTTGACGCCCGCCGCTTCACCCCGGATTGTAAAATCTTTCGGCTCAAGTTGGCGGGGTTGACGATTCTCAAGCGCTGCTTGTCGATTTTCTGCGTCCTGTGCTTGAACCAAGTTGGCTTCTGTGACAAGATTCTCAACAGTTCGTAAATCCCGATTAAGACTGTCAACGAGACGACGTGTGTCTTCCGTCACCCGTCTCACGCTCTCATTTCCCGGTTCTGCTAAAACAAATTCCACTTTTCCTTCCGCAGTTGTCGTTGTCTTAACAGTACCTTCGTTGAAATTAGTCCGTAAATTTTCAAATGCTGCTGCCCGAATGGTCGCGGCTGATTTTTGCTTATCACTGTTTACTTGATCAATTAAAGCTTTAAGCGCAGGATCAGAATCAGAAACTACGGATAACGCAGCTTTGCCTGTAGTATCATCAATCACTACTTTACCTTCCTGAATTGCATCTGCTAAAACCTTGAGTTCATCGCGGTTGACAGCTAATTTTTCTGCTTTTCCCTCTCCACCTCCACCAAAACTTTCTTTTGCAGCTTGGGATTGCGATGGATTTCTTGCGATACGTAAATTCTCCTGCGCCTGAGTAACACCGCGGACAACCAAAGTATATGCCTCTGCATAAGCAGCGTTTCCCTCGGGAGTCGACAAATCAAACTTCCCGCCCTCATTGGCTAACAATGTGCGCAGTTCTTCTTGGGTTGTTTCTACTTGAGTTCTTGCTTGACGGGCAGGTGCATCGGTTAATCCTAATGTATCCCGCATTTGTTCAAGTATTCCTTTGGGTGATTGAGTAAGAGCCGCATCATTTATAACTACCCGATAACCGGCAATTGCTGAATTGGCAGCCAATGTCAAAGCTTCGGGGGTAACAACTATTTGCCGGCCGTTTATGGTAACAGTTTCATTTAGTCGTGGCGTACCATCAGGGGTGTATAAAAGGAACCAATTCTCCCTGGCCTGTTGCAGTAGTATTTCGCTGGTTGTGCGTACCGGATTTTTAAACTCCAGGGCAACAGACAATGAGTTGCGGTACTGGGCGACATCAAACACAACTCCCTGGTAATCAGTTTGGAGTCTGGCATACAAACCTGCCCGATTTTCCGCTGTGACAACTACATCTTGTTCCCCAATTCTGACTGTATCTCCAATTTGGCTTTTGTTAAAAATAGAAATGTCGCTAGTTACAGTTTGCAATCTGGCCTCAGGATTATCTTCAATATCCTGTTCGCCACCCTCTCCTCCTTCAGCCCCGCCAAACGAGAGTCCGGCACCGACAACTGCGCTGGTACATTGATCACTCGGTACACTTCCTTGTAAAGCTGCCGCACAGGCAATAACTGCTTGAGCACTATTAACAAACCTATCGGTGTTCTCCACAATCCGGCCACTGGTTGCCGTTTTGGCATTTAGACTAGCTTGCGGTAACAGAAATCTTGCCAGTGATACGCCAGCCATACCCCAACTCGCAATACAGTTGGCCGTCGTCCCTTCTGTGGCGCAAGTGTTTACAGCTTGTGCCCCAAAAACTACTGCTCCGGCGGCTCCCACCGCACGGTTGGCTGAAGGTAAAATGTTAATTAACCTTTGCTCGGCAGCAATAGCTTTCTGAATTGCGGCAAGACCTCTGTTAGTTTCAACTAAAATTGCAGCTTCATCAGAAAGTGACGCCACAGTTTTAGTAGTTTCGGCAACAGCCCGCATCGCTGTCACACCGCCTGGGACACTATTTGCTATTGCTTGACCCAGCATATTACTAAGTGATGCCTGACCCAATCCGGTAGATACCGCTGCAAACACTGTCATACCTGCTGATAGCGCACATCCCCGGCCGTCAAAAGTGGATCCGCCGCAAACTTGGGCTGTTTGGGCCAGACTGTCTCCGGTCATCGTGTATCCGAGTGAGGTGCCGGCGACATTAAGTAGTATCGGAACAGCCATCACATTGGCTCCGGCTAGAGCGGCATTTGCAAATCCTAATACCGGCACAGCTGCCATGATTGTACCAGCTAATTTGCCTCCGCCAATCACACTTCCTCGGGTAAATTCGCCCAGAGCCTGGGCACGCACACCTACGTCAGTTATACTTGAGTCCGACAATGTTGCCCAAGCATCAGCCCTAATTACTTCTCCCCGGACTGCAGCTCCGGCTGTCCAATTGGTGTAGATAATTGCGGTTTTAGTCAGTAGATCAGCATTATCTAATTGATTTTTAATCTCTATATAATTGGCTTTTCCAAGGGCCGCATTTTGGACTGTGGCAGCAAATGTGGCCTGCTCAAACTCTGATGTACCATTATCGATAACTTGGAGTCCGCTCAAGAAATTACCGACTGTACTTTGAGTATCTAAATATGCTTTTACGTTCTCTACCCTGTTTGCAATTACATCAGGTGGTGTATCCGGAGGGTTGACGGTTGATGTATAAGCTTTGGCAAACACATCGCGCACGTATTCCTGTTGTTGTTCAACACCAGCTATTTGCTGACCTGTGAGAGTGTTTTGGAGGTTGGAAAATATGCTCACTGCGGGGATATACAAAAACACGCCGCCGCCTTCTATTGGTTTTTCAATTGCTGCTTGTAACTCCTGCGGATTAATTTTTCCTTCGAGAGCTGCTTGCCGTAACCACCCGGGATCATCTCTTAGCATTCCGCGCAAACTCTCAGGCACCCAATTTTGGGCATATTTTATTTGCTCCTCAACTTTGATCGCTTCTGCTACTTGTTTTTGCAAATCCTGATAAGTTGCCCCGCTGGCTATCAAGGTGTCATATTCCTTGGGATTTGCATATTTGTAGGCATCCACATAGACGGCTCCCTGCCACTCTCTTTGGGTGTCTTTAGTTGATTCGGGTAAATAAACATTGCTCCATGCGCCACCACTGACCCAATCAAGCGGAGTCATGATAGTGTACACTCCAGCCTGAACCAGCAAATTACTCCCATTAATCGCAGCTACCGTACTTTCTGCATCGTAGTTACCACGTAAAGCTCCCTGAATATAATCGCTTTTAGTATCGGGTTTGGTGACTTGCCAAATTCCCAGCTTCCATTCATTGTCCAGATAAGTTTTGATTTGGGTATTTTGATAAGCTTCAAAGTCAGTTAGTTGTTTACCGTTGTTTCCGGCAAGTTTTTTCCAGTTTTCAAATGCATTTAGTTGATTAGTTTCTGTCAAACTGTCGGTTATTACCGACTGCCAGTCTGCATTGGTAAGTTTTAGTGATTTAACAGTCTTGACAATATAGTCGTAATCCCCAACTGCTTCTGTTACCTGAACGTCTTTTGAGTACTGGTCCACAAAATCACTTGGCACCCACTCACCTGCGCGCCACTTTTCTTCGTAAGCTGCTACCAAATCACTGCCGCCTTTTTTTTGAAGCAAAGGTATAATTTCGGCCCAGGCGGTTTTTTGCATAGAATCATATTCTTGTGCAGAACTATCCGGATTGGCAGCCAAATAAGTTTTTAGCGCTTGATAAGCCGGACTGGCTTCAAATACCACCCTGTCAGCCTCGACCCGTTTACGTAGAACTTGGGCTTCGGCTTGTTGGGTAGGGGTAAGTTTTGACAATTGTGAATTTCTAAAAGTCTCAAGCCCATTTCCGCTGCAAATCCTCGCTCCCGGTGTGCCGCTATATTGCTCCTGACAAGCCAGTGTCAGTTGAGTAGTGTCGGCGTAGACGTATAAATCATATTGACGTAGATTGTTATATTCTGCTATAGTTTGAGCGTTTTTAAGAAAACCGTCCTGCACCTTTTTTAATCCTACAATCTGAGTATCAGTTGCAGCTATCCCTTTAAGCTTCAAATCATCTATTTTTTGTTGAGTGACAAAAGCCAGCCTAGCATCCCGCACCGCAAATGCATTTGTGGTGGCTTCTGTGTACTGTTTCTTTTGGGTAGTATTAAAATTTGATATTGTCCCTGATAAATTGCCGCAACCACTTAAATAGTAAGTCGCCGGATCTTGTTGGGCACAAGAAACTGTTAAATCTACAGCGCTCCTGACAGCTATAAAATCTGTAAATTGACGATTTACATCAGGAGTTATTTTTAAGTAGCCGGCCTGGATATTATTTAGTTTCCTAATCCTCTCCTCTATTTTCGCCAAGTCTACCGGATCAGTGGTTTCTTTAAGTTGAATATTCAGTTGATCAATGCTCCCTTGCACTTGTAGCGCCATATCTACAGCAGCTGAGGTTTTAATGGCGTTGGTCTGGTCGTTGTAGTCCTGGCGCTGGTTGGCATCAAAAGCGGCCACGACTGCCGGTAATTTATAGCAATTATTGATATAATATGCCGTCTGTCCGACATTTAACCCGTCACAAGCAACAAAAAGTTCAGTTGCTTTTTGCACTTCAATAGCTCTGTTAAAGATTAACGGCGCACCGCTGGTAACTAAATATTGTTGCTTAATCTTCTCCAGACTCACAATCCGCGGGTCAAGTTTGATTGCTCCCAGAGTTTTACCTTGTTGTGTTAATTCTTTTGAGAGCGCGTCGATCTTCGACTGTAAATCAAGCGCGTATAAGGCATTGCGGTTGGCATCAATACGTTTGGTTTCAGTATCATAAATAGCCCGTTTCTCACCCAAACTACCAACAGCACTGTACCAACCAACACAAAGTGGATTACTCCAGTTGACGACCCCGCCTGTACCGCACTTGGGATATAAATCCAGCGCCAGACGCAAATTAAATTGGACTTGGACGGAAGCGTTTGATATGCCGTTTGGTTTTAAATAATTATCCCTGAGATTTGTAAGGGCAATAACACGCGAATCACGGTTTATTTCTGCTTCCGTAATATTTGGCTTGTTGGCTTTGAGCAGAGCTGTGATTCGATCTATCTCAGACTGCGCATTCCAGGCAAAATCTCCAGCCTTACCTGATTTATAATCAGTAGTTTCCTGGTTAAAACGTTCAAATAACTGCGGATCTTTCTCAATATTTGCCTCCAAACTAGGCAAACTGCTACAACCTGAAGCATAATAAGTCGTTTGACCCGGAGATAATCCATCACAAGCAATAAAAAGATTGATCGCAAGCTGTAATGTGGTAACATTTTCCACTCTGACCAGTTGGTCTTGGGTCAGACCAAAAACTGCGGTTTTGTACGTTTCTTGCTGGCGACACACTGTTAGTTCGCTGCCTGTGTTTAAACAGGCAGTTATATCCGCAATCGCCGATTGAACTTTGGCCTCCGGAATGACCACATTGTTAAAAGCGTATTTTTCAACTTCAGTAACCCCTAGATCTTTCACTTTTGAACCCGCATCATTAGTGAGTTTAGATGATAAATCGCGGGCAACCTGGGTTTCCTGATTAACGAAACATTTACCTCCAATTGAGGTAGCGCATGAGGCAGTTACTTCTTTGTAGGCAGTTGAGTTTTTACCATATTTTTTCTCAATCTCAGTTAGCGACATTAGGACAGATATTGTTCCATTTTGTTCTTGTTTGACACCATAAAGTCCATTTACACACAAGGACCCGTCAGGGTTATAACAATCTTTTCCAATTTCAGAAGGAGCGGATCCATCGGCATTGGGACAAATCGCAATAGCTTGTTCACGACATCCTCCTCCTTTTGGATCAGCGCAAAAACTTCCGCAGTAATTACAAGAGATACAACCCGGATCGCCGGGCTTGAGATTTGTGGGAAAATTATAAGTTCCGGTTGAAGTTTCAGATGAAGCCTCACTTTGATCAGGATCAATGACACAGCTGCCATTTTCCGATTTGAATCCTTTATCACAACCTACACTACCACAACTCTCATCACAGACACCTTGTCCGCCGCTGCCACACCATGTACATTGATTAGGTGTGGCTTTACCCTGAGCCAATTCGCCACTTGCAAACAACTCACTCACAGCAGGATCCTGTTTTGACTGAGCAACAGGGATTTTATTTAAAACAGTTTTGTCTATTGCTCCGCCTGCCAATGGCCCTTTTGGCCCGCCAATAGAACAAGATGTACGCCACCAAGTACCATTATTACAAAGGTAGGTACATCCGTCGCCCTGGTTGACCCCACTCCCCTGGTCAGGAGTAGCATCACAAGATGCACCACCGCCTGACGAGCGGGCAACCCGTGCATCAGTTTCGACCAACTGTGATTCAGCGACGCAACCGCCATTGACTTCCAAAAAACCGCTGTCACATGCAAAAAATGAACCACAACTGGAATCACATACACCTTGATTCTCACCTCCGCACCAGTTGCATTGATTAGGTGAGGATGCGGTTCCTCCTGCTTCTGCTCCATTTTCATACGTAGTCACAACACCAGAAGAACCTGTGGGGAGCGGTAACCCGCAATCTCGTGAACAACTAAAGCGGCTCTCACCCACATCGCATAGACCATTTCCGCAAACAGGTGCCAGCGCTCCTGTTGGTTGAGTGCCTCCTACTAACGTAGTTGTGGGTGATGTCCGAGGAGAACTTGCTGGACTTGATGGTACAACTACAGTCATTGGAGTACATTCAGCCTTACATAAATTGTAAGAGGAAAAAAAGCCTGTTGAACTCGGCACACAACTTCCGTTTGTTTGACATGAGTAACGAGTCGGCTGAGGTGTGGCTAAAGGAGTTGGTTTAGGTGTCGGCTGGGATACCGGACTTGGTAGTACTGTACCTTGCTGACAGCAAACGAAATTAACTTGACAAGTACCACCGCTCCATTTGATATCACCTGGATCACAAAATTCTCCGCTGGGAATGCAGTAGTTGCCGTTACTTGCACAAGTATAAACAATAGGAGAAGCTGCGGGTGTGGCTTTTGGAGTTGGTTTGGGTGTCGGCTGGGATACCGGACTTGGTAGTACTGTACCTTGCTGACAACAGATCCATCCTCCTTGACAAGTGCCACCACTCCCTTTGATGTCACCTGAATCACAAATCTCTGCGCTGGGAATGCAGTAGTTTCCGTTGTTAGCACAGGAATAGACAATTGGCGTGCTACTCGGATAAACTTGAGCTTTGCTTCGAAGTTCCAGATTGCGCTGCACACCTGAAATGAGCGCCACAGAAATAGCAGTGATAAACGTGAGTATTAATATTGGTAAGATTTCCCCTGCTCCCTTTTCCTGATTGTCACTTTCAATTATCTGGTTAATTCTATTCATAAATATATCAATAAACATCATTTGTTGACAATATTTATATTCAACAATTTAAATATCTTAAATATATAAAAGTGATACAAACTATCAAAAAAAGTATTAAGTGATGGGGCGTTTGCAGGTTGTGTGCTTGAGTGAGAAATGTCTGGGCAGGTAAGTGTTTCATGGCATATGAAGAATCCGCAAGGACTCCTGATTTCAGTATGGACTAATAATTGTATTCACGTCAAGAGTGATTTATGGGGTCTATAGCCTACATACTTGAATTTGTTCCCTGCCTCGCCGGCAGGCAGGCGGCCATATACCCCTCTAAGCTGCTATAGCAACCTAACAGGCTTGCATACCAGCGTAAGACGGGTCTAAAGGATTTTAAAATATCAGAGGCTTTTCAAACATTTGGAGCTATTGGTTTTTATACTATTCTTACTGAATCCGCCTCAGGCGGATCAGTATAGAATGCGTTATGGCCTCGTAAATACAAGTAAGTTGGCTTTACTCTGGTTTTGGAGGTTATACATGGAAGCAACTTCTACTACAGTAGTCGCATCACCAGGTTGTTTGTCATCACGGAATCTAACAAGTTTCGGAAAACGCAGCGCATATCCTGGAGTTTTAACGTCAAAAGCTTTGCCTGATTTACTGGGTTGAAGTACGCGGCCGGCAGTGTGCGCTGCTGATCTGGTGATCTCATCACAACCTACTTCCACTATCATTCCCGGATCCATCCAGACGTCAGGAGTAAAAAGTTTGTCAACTTCATAAGCAAGAGGTTTTGCTTTAGTTTTAAATTTGTGCGCACGTCTGACAAATTCCTTAAACTGAAGGTCGGTCAATCCTGTGCCGATTTTTGTAACCGTTAAATACATATCTTTTTTCTTATCATAAACTCCGGTCAAAAATTGACCAACGCCAAAATCTGTTCGCTTCCCTTCTCCTAACGTATATCCCATCACCAACACATCAATAGTATCAGCCAGACGGGTATTCATCGCCCTTTTGTACTTGATCCAGTTCCAACCTCTGATACCTGCTTCATAAAGCCCGTCCAATTTTTTGGCAATGATACCTTCAAAGTGAAGTTTGACTGATTCCTCAAACATCATGTCAACACTCTGTTCATCTGTGACTATGCGTTCCTCGGCATAAATGATTGTCTTCCCTTTTTGGAGATGTTGTTTTAATTTTTCTTTTCGTTCTTTATATCCCAATTCCAATAAACTTATGCCATTTACGTACAACAGTTCAAATGCAAACAGTTTTACCGGTATTTCCACAGCTTTTTCTGCTATGTCATATTTTCGCCGTCTCTGCATCGTTTCCTGAAAAGGCATGAAGACATGAGTGTCTGGATTGAAGGCAACAATTTCACCTTCAAAGATGATGTCGCGAGCTTTCACCTGTGCAAATACCGCTTCTACAATATCCGGAAAACTGGGAGTAAGATCTTCCAATTTTCGTGAATAAAGCTTAATATTTTTCCCTTCTTTGTGTACCTGAAGCCTGAGTCCGTCATATTTGTATTCAACAGCGCACTTGCCTATCTTTTTAAATATCTCTTGGGCTGATGTAAGTCTATTTGCCCGAGCCATCATTATTGGAGTCATTGGTTTCGGGATGACTCGTTGCAGTCCCTTAACTCCCAGTTTACGGACAGTAGATGAAATAAATCCCAAATCCGGCCTCACATTGTATGCCCGCTCAATTTCTTGCTTTAGGGATTTGTCCCCTGCCTCCATCCATGAAAGCGCATCAATCATCGTCATGTCGGAAAAACCTAACCGCAATTTCCCTAAAACTATGCGCACTATGAAACTGGCGGAACTTGCGTCCAAGCTTCGCAAAAGACCTGACAAATGAGTTAATTTTTGTTCTTGTGATCCGGCGCCCCCGGATTTGGCAATGAGTAATAATTTATTATAGACATCAAGTACTGACAGATCAGGTTGATAACTATTATTACTCATAATCGCTATATCAGCCATTGATAGTTGACTTTTCTTTGGTGGATTATTTTTCAATTCTGCAACAGTTTTACCTAAATCTCCGGTTCGTTTAAAAATAGTTACGACCTGAGACGCTTCAATACCCAGACTTTCTGCGACTCCCCTGATAACAAGTTTATCTGCCATCCCAAACTCAACGGGCTCATAAAGAGGTACTACTCTGCCTTGAAGAAGATAACAGATGTACCCGACATCAGAAACTGTGGCACCTCTAAACAACTCAGCCAGAATTGTCGTCATGGTATTACGAGATGAAGTCTCTTCCAGTTTTTGAAACACTACGGCCAATTGTTTAAATTGCATACATGAATAAATAATGTAGTAATATATTACTCAAGTTTCGTTAATTAGCCTATATGAAGCCAAATACAAAGAAATTATTTTCGGAGCATGGTCACAAATGCCACGATCACTATCGTAAGAAAAAGTACTCCAGTAGTCGTCGATATAATCCATGGCTCATGCTTCTTCAGTTTGCTGACGCCTTCAGCAATCAACGTCAACGCAAATAAAGACGGTAACACGAGTGTGGCATAAATGAATTCAGGCTGTGCAGGCATAAAATTATGAATTTACCTTAGGACGTATCTTGCTCCCTTTGTAATTCCTTCCTTCTTGATTATCCCCTTCTCGAGCAATTCTTTCAACTCCCTAAGTACGGTATCTTCAGATACCATGGGGAAAAGTTCAAAAAAAGCTTTGTTTTGTAAGTAACCGGTATTTTGGATATATTCAAGCAGTTTGATTTGTCTGGGAGTCAAGGCCAACTGTTCACCGCCCAATTCTTCTTTTAGTTTAAGATCCCTTGAAAGAGATTGGACTTTTTCTTTGATACGCGTGAGTTCAATGCTTAACCCTTCGCTGAAGTATTCCAACCAATTTGTTAGATCTCCTGCATTTTTCCCCACTTGTTGTAAGGCTTCGTAATAGTGCAGAGCGTCGCGGTCGTAGTACTCTTCAAGGGCAAAGAATTTCTTCGTGTCATACCCCTCAAGAAAAAGGACCAGTTGCGCCACTGACCTGGCAACCCGTCCGTTCCCATCCAAAAAAGGATGAATCCGCACCAACTCATAATGGGTAATTACTGCTTTGATTGCCGGATGGATAGTTTCTGCGGTTGTTGTATTCAAGTATTCAAGCAGAGCTTGGACCAGATAAGGCACTTCGATAGCCGGTGGCGGACGAAAAGTGATCTCTCCTGTCTGATTATTTTTGACTACAACCTGAATCTTACGGTAACTGCCGATTTGTTCAGGAGACAACATCCGTTCGGTGATGAGTTGATGCAAATACAGGAGAATTTCTTCTGTAATTTTCCCGCTCACCCTTTTAATCAAATCATTTTCGGCTTCTCTTCCGTCAGAATTGACAAAACCACTACTGCCGGTTTGGGTTTGCGCAGTATGAAATCGATCCATAAATTCCAAAACCCGGCGGTAATTTAAAACTTCCTGGATATCACGATCGCGTCCGACTACTTCCTGACCGGAAACTACTTTTGCAGCCTCCGTGTAATTTAAGGCATTACCTTCTATGTGAGTACCGTGATGTACGGTACGAATAAGTGCTTCTTCGCGAAACTTAGCTTCCCAAGCGGGAACCAATGGCGCATGGATGATGACTTCCCGCGCAGCCTCGAAAATCCCGATATGTTTGAGAATTTTATTGGTAATAGTAAATTTAGGTTGATACATTTCCCGCTTTTTTCCCTCATATAGTATACTACTCATTACAAGGGGTTAATTTTATGAAACTTGATAAAAACAAAGGGATCAAACTCGCGATCCTCAAACAAATGGTGACTTTAGCCACCAGCGGGTTTGGATTAGTAGCAGCGTTAGCTTGGAACAACGTCATCCAAGAACTCGTGAATAATTATATTAAACCCTACCTCGCACAAGGATCAGGCCTCATGTCACTTTTTATTTATGCGGTTCTCATCACCACTCTCGCAGTCCTGGTTACCTACAATTTAACAAAACTTGTGGAGCGATTGGAAAGTTTGGGAGAAAAGAAGTAATTTATGCTCGAACGTGATTTAATACAACAAGTACTTCATATTCTAGACAGTGATGCACAAACTTTATTCGGGAAGGAACTATTCTTTATTAATAAATACAATCCACTTCTTCGTGCACATTTAAAAATTGGCTATGAAAGCTCTCTTAAATCGGGAGGAGATATTGGCGCAGAGGATTATGTAAAAGGAAATTTAGTTGGCCATTTTTTACTCAGAGAGTCATTAAAAAAACGGTATAAACCAATTTCACTGGATGCGCTTCGGATTTATAATATTGAGCTAATGCGCATTTTTAATCAGTCCGGTGGTGACTCACAACAGTGGACAACTAAGATACGACAATGGCTTTTTTTGGAGTATCCCGAAGTTGAAAATGCGTTTGTCGAGCTTGAAACAGCCTTAGGTCATGACACTGATTTTTTCATTACCGGAGCTGCCGATGTTTTACTTCTTTACAAAATGTTTATGCCTGAGCTTAATGCAGATTTAAATTAAACCAAACTGGTTGAACTGCTGGAAAACGTAGATCATCACCTTCGTCCGTTAACAACTAGTACCACATTCTTGACCTCAAGAACCAGAACTATCGAAATCATCACTGTCGATTACCGGGGAAATGTATATAAACGCTAACTTTTTTAAAGTTCTCACTTCATTGCAAATACCCATCAGGTCTTAAAATTGCAGAAACAGGTTTTTGATGTTCTTTTTCAAGGACCTTTTGAACAGTGGCTAAAATTGAATAGTCTGTCTCTGGAGAATTACTGCCAAAAAAAACTATCTCTGCAAAACGGCCAGGAAATCTCTCCACTAAATCTGTCATTTTTTGTTGTTTTATATAAGGAATACCTTGTTTTTCCAGAGTTTCTTCTAACAGTAATTTTGTGACTGCTTCATTTAGATAATCAACGACTCCTGGTGGTACAGGCGGTTTACCCGCATAACCTGCTTGTTCGTATCGAAATAAAGAATAATCAAAAAAACCATGAATAGTTTCCTCTGCCAGTGCTGTATTAACACCTGCTGTAAAAAAATGTTGTCTTGCTTGTTGGGCAGTAGTAATCCCAAATCTATTCATATAGTCATTTTTCCATTTATTTGAACTGGTTTTCCAAACTTGAGCAGGATTTTTGAGTAGTATCATTTTCTCTCTATCACAATAACTGGCTAAATCATCTTTTCTAACAGTATAACCAATTTTTTTTATTAACCCTGTATACACCAAAGGATCAAGAATGAAAAAGTTATCCAGACGCCAGTTAAAAGGCTCTAAATCCTGTATTTGCTCTGGACGGACAACCACTCCTCCTTCACGCAACGTCTTCATTGTCGTAATGAGTGCCGTGTGCACAGTTTGCATAAGGCGTATATAACCTGTTCTCTCAGTTGGAGTTGCGCTTGCCTCATACAGGTGAAGATCGTTACGAAGAGATCCTACATCTATTACTGTCAATTCGGACATATGTGAATTCTATATAAACGATTTTGCACCGCTCTCGGTATTTCGTTGACTAATCTCAGACTCACGCTGTATCATCAATGCCTACTCTGATATAGCCATTTTTCTTAAATGTTTCATCAAAACCGAAAATAAATTCAGTCTTAAATTCATCAGCAAAGGCCATCACTAAACAATCGGTGAAACTCACTGATTCTGGTTGACGTTTGAATTTTTCAAATGCTTTACTCCTTATCTCATTCGTAGATTCAATAATCGTAAAGAGATTGTTTTCCATCAGTTTTTGACCAACGACGATGGCGTTTTTTTTACCAGTTTTTTTACCCAATATATTAATTGTTTCTGCGAAAATTTCTGCTGGAATTATGAGAATTCCGGTGTGGAAAACGAGTCTTCCTCCAACCTTAGTTGCGAGGTGATGATTTGTATCATTCTCAATGAGTAAGGAAAATAGAGCGCTTGAATCAGCTACAATTTGAGACTTCATATCTCCTTATAATAATCATCGTGATTGGTAGAAAGATTACGGGGACCACGTATGCCGAGTTTGGAAAGTTCAAGCAATGCATTCCCCAAAGATTTTTTTCTTTGTGTGGTTTTTATACCCTGTTCGAGAAGGTCACGAATGACTTGAGCAGTTACTTTTTTTTCGCTTTTGGCCATCAAGCGAATGTGATTATAAAGGTCTTCTGGAATATATATTTGTGTACGTATCATATGGTTGTAGAATAACATATAACACATGTCATGTCAATACCTCTTTCATCACCTTGGGTATCTCGTCGGCCAGGTCTGACGCGTTGAAGAAGGGGCCAACTTTTTTATAAAGAGCATCTCCGGCTTTTTTGTTGATAAAACTACCCGCAATAGTTGCCAGAAACGGATCGTTTTTTGTAGCAAGTGCTGCAATTAGTCCGGCGAGGACATCACCGGTTCCCCCCTTGGTCATCCCGCTATTTCCGCCTCTTAGGGCGCGGCGTGCTCCCGGCGCGCGACTGCGGGGGTCGGGGTGCCGCCGGGTCGAGGGCAGGTCGGGGGCGGTTGTGTTTGGGCCGGC
>CAYHKY010000002.1:35324-37878 GCA_964357355.1 uncultured Gammaproteobacteria bacterium
CCCCCTTGGTCATCCCGCTATTTCCGCCTCTTACTTCCATGCATTCTCCCGGAGCGCAAATGCGGCCATCGCACTCCCCCCCGCTACAAACCAAATCAACTTCACTTTTATATAACACAACACAACTGTAACGTTTGGCAAATAGCTTTACCTGATCTGCTAAATCAGCTTGAATTAACAAACTGTCGAATCTTGAATCCACTACTTTACCCATGATTCTGGCAAATTCTCCCGGATGCGGGGTCAGGATCGCATTTTTTGGGATCAGTTCGATATCCATCATCTGCAGCGCTCCCGCATCTATCACCCACTGTTTATGCGGATATTTTTTAAGCAATCGGTTAGTCAGTTCCTCAGTTTCTGTGTCACGAGTCATACCAGGGCCTATGAGAATTGCGTCATCCTCTTCTATATAATTCTCAATTTCACTCCTGGGAACAATAATCCCATCCCGAAATTCCTCTTTTAGCTTCATTACCAGTTCATTGTTTTCCGCTACAGATGAATAATGGACGAGATCTACGATTCTTGAAGCTACTTTTAGAGCCCACAAGCTCGCCGAATGAAACAAATGCGATCCTCCAATAATGAGCAGCCTCCCATTCTGGCCTTTGTGGGATGTTGAAGGCGGAATATATAGCTGTTTAAGATCGTCAATCGTTACAATTTTCATTTTATTTTAAAAATCTACTTTCCTAATTCTATCATCTCCGCGGCTTGTACTAAACCTTCTGATAAAAAATGCCGGTCGGCAGTAGTCAAAATAGTTTGCTGTTTCTCCATCACCCTGACCACTTCGTCCCGGTGTCTGTGATCCAGTTCCGAGAAAATATCATCGAGAAGCAAAACCGGCCTCTCTCCGCTGCGAACGGAAACAAATTCCAGTTCAGCCAGCTTTAACCATAAAATTACCAATCGTTGTTCGCCCCGAGATCCAAAATCAGCTAAATTCCGCTTGCCTTCAAAAAAAATGAAGTCATCCCGGTGAGGTCCAACCAATGTTGAAGCAGCTGCCACTTCTTCTTCAGCATATTGAGCTAATCTATTTTCTGAAATAATACTTTGGTCATACTTTAAGTGGAATTGACCAAAAGGCTTATCTCCTTGGTTGATCGCCTCGATGTAGGAAACGCGCGTCGCGGTCAAGTAATTACCGGTTTTGACAAGTAATTGATCCCAAAATATGAGTTGGTTCCGCGAAGATTCACCTTCGCGGATTTTTTCCAGCAAACGGTTCCTTTGTCTTAGCCCTTTTTCATAGGACAAAAGGGATCTTCGATATTCCCTGTCAACTTGTACTAGAACGAAGTCAAGATATCTCCGTCTGAGAGATGGAGAATCTGTCACCATTTTCAAATCTTCCGGCCAAAAAAGCACTGCCTTGAGATTGCCTACGAAATCGATCTGCCGTCTTGTCACTCCATTGACAAAATAACGTTTTATCGGCACCCGGTGACCCCCCACTTCACCAACCGTCACATCTGCTTCCAAATCAATCGGTCCATCACCAACAATTACCCTCGCGTTAACCCGTGCTATTTCATTCCCCCACCCTACCATATACCTCTCCTCTGATGCCCGAAAACTTTTGCCCACAGCCAGTAAAAATATCGCTTCCAAAATATTGGTTTTACCCGAAGTATTAGGACCAAGGATAATGGTAGTGAGAGGTGAAAAGTTAAATTGGGTTTTGGGGTGATTTCGGAATTTCTTAAGCGTCAATTCTTTGATAAGCATCTGATCAATTGTATCAAAATCGACTCATTAAGGAGCAATCGTCGTGCCTATAAACGGTTTGCCGTCAATTGCAGCTTCCAGATTGTAGATATTTTTGCCATTAAGGATGATTACGGTTAGTTTAAGTTTTTTTGCCAGTTGCGTGGCAATAGGATCAAATGGAGCATTCAAACCCGGTACCCATTTACTGCCTACCAGACCCTCAAATTTTGACCAGGAAATTTGGTCTATAGGACGGGCATCGGGAAATTTTTTAGGATCTTTGTTGTAGACCTTGTCAATATTTGAGAGATTGAAGATTTTATGGCCTTTGTGTTTTTGGGCTACCAATACAGCACAATAATCAGTCGACCAACCCGGTTTCCACCCGGAACAGATGATCACCGGTTCATCTGCAATATCGTAATCTCTGTCATAGTGCTTAAAAATTCTGGGATAGGCAATATCGCGAAAAACTGTACGGACCAGGTGGGCATTCAATCTCGTCGAATGAATCCCCAACCAGTCTTTATCTTCATTGGACAAAGGCTCATGCACCACTTCCATAGCTGCTTGCTGGTAATGTCTAGTTGTCGACCCTCCACCGCATATTACAAAAAATCGCCGATTCTTTTCGGCGATTTGTTTTCTGATAAACTGGGAAAAATTGGTGAGAAATTGAGTATCAATCCCTCCATTTGGGACGATGAGTGAACCTCCTAATGACAAAACAACAGTTTCTTGATATCCCATTGTATACCCTTCTTACTGTATCCGCCCCAGGCGGATCAGTCTAGAAGGAGTTATGGCCTCACAAAATCAAGCAAGTTGGCTATAA
>CAYHKY010000003.1:0-35142 GCA_964357355.1 uncultured Gammaproteobacteria bacterium
TCGATATTTTGAAGCTAAATCTCAACTAAAAAATGTTCTTGGCGAAGTCAGGAATAAGGTTCACACTTTTGTACTCCTCAAAGGTTTGTAATTTCTCCAGCGGTGTTTTTCCTTCCATACCCTTTCCCCAGTGAGGTCGTTCATTGTTGAAATGGTGTACGTAGTGGTTTAATCCTTGCTGTCTTTCTTCAAATGTGTGTGAAAGATCTTTTAAATAGAATTCTTCGGTGTCAATCCGATGCGTTCGTTCAACTTTGCCGTTCATGTCAGGTCGTGATGGCCTGTTGTAGATGAAATTGATGTGTCTTTGTTTAAGGAAACCTCTGGTTTTGGTTTGAAACTCAGATCCGTTATCCATGCGTACACAACTGATGGAAAAAGGAGTTTTGGTAAGTACCTTTTCTAAAAACAAACAGGTATTTTCTTGTGATAGCTTGGGAAAGAGTTTGGCATATTGGATTCTGGTACAGTCATCAACCAAGGTGTACTGGTAGTGGAATCCGAGTCTGGATCTCCATTTCTCCTCTGACTGATCTTCAGTACCAGCAATTGGGTCTACATGCATTACATCAAGTTGTAGTTCTTCTCCGGGGAGATCACAAACATGGAGTCTGGGTATCTATCGTCTCCTCCGGTGAGTAGGAACAATATTGCCTCGGGAAACTAAGTAGCGGTAGACACTCATGTGAGAGATAGAGATATGTTCCTTATTCAGTTGGTGAACAATGGAGCGAATACCATAGCCTTCATCATCATAAAGTTTTATGATCTTGAAAATGATGTGGGTTGCAAGCGCTGATGGATGAGTGCCAGTTTTACATCCTGGGCGCTGGGGAGTTAACCCGTACATACCTTCCGCTTCAAACCTACTCAACCATTTATAGATGGTGTGTCTGGAGACTCGTGCTCCTTTGGCGATCTGAGTGATTGATGTGCCTTGTTCATGAGCGGTGACCCAAATCATCTTCTCAGCCACCCAGCGAGATTTAATACAACTGTGCATGAGTGGCATTTTAGGATAGATATACCTGATTCTGTAACCATTCACATCTTCTTACAAAGTGTGAACGTAATTATGTTACAGTACGAAAGTGGCGTATATTGAGAGATCAGTTTACAATCAGTAAGACTGATATTTAACCTTGACAAGTAAGTGATATCACGATATCATGATATCTATATGATACAGACCCTGATCCGTCTACCAGAAACGGAATACCATTACTATAAAATCATTGCTTCAGAACAAGGGTTAAGCTTGGCTGAGTTTTTCCGTCAGGCAGCTCGTCAGGCAGCAGGACTAAAAAAACACAAAAGTAGACGTTATTCGCTTTTTTCATTGGGAACCAAGGTTTCTTTTGGCGGCGGACCAAAGGACGGTTCATTGGATCATGATAAGTATTACAATCAAAGTGAATCTCGAAAAAGAAAGCCTGCATGATTTTTATCGATACAAGTGCGTTTATTGCCTTGTCTCTCAAAGATGACGCGTTTCATCAGCAAGCATTACACTGGTGGGAAGAGAACTTTAAGCTGGGAAATTTTACAACTTCAAATCTGGTGATATTGGAAACACTGGGTTGGTTGCGTTATCAGTTAGGGGCTAAAGCGGCAGTTGAGACTGGAAAACATTTACTTTACAGTCCCGAGTTACAGAGAGAACGGGTGAGTTTCAAGGATGAAAAGTTGGGGTGGGATTTGTTTCAAAAATCTCCTGTTCGCGGACTATCAATGGTTGATGCCACCACTGTAGTTTTATGTAAGCGCTTGGGGATAAAACAAGTATTTGGCTTTGATCAAGATTTTACGAAATACTCAATACAATTGGTCCCGTAATGATCCCAATCTGTGCCCTTGAGATTATTAAAGGAGAAGACGTATATCCTGCAAAATGAAGTTTTTAGTAGATGAGTCAGTTGAAAAGCGAATAGTTTTTTTACCTTCGTGACAAAGAATAGGATATATTTTTTTAGCGCGAAAGTTGATTAAATCAGACAGTAGTATGACCTGTGGTTGGCGGATAGGTAGTGACATTAAAAGATAGGTTTTTTAAATCTGCGGTTGAAAAACGAGCGCGAGCGTCTAGTATCTCTAAAGATAAAGGTTCACCTTTGCTGTCCACATCAAGATACATCTCCCGACCAATTTTTCGGGTATGTGCTACTTTTCCTTTACGAAATACTACATCAAGAGCATCAGCTTTTGGATCATAAAAGACGTTCATGATATATCCTTTCTTGGTTTAAAATCTTTATCCCAATGAGCGGTAAACTCAATCATCAGCGTAAATAATACCACATTTTCCAAATGCATGAGTTACCCGCATGTCTTTTGTCTTTGCCAAATCCCGTCAATTTGAGTACAATATGAAGTATTATGCCAGGACCAGAAGACCCAATAAAGTTAGCTGAAGCAGCAAGGAGATTGGCAGCACAAGCAGCTGAGACCCAGCGTCGTACTGCGGAACAAGCGGCTAAAGCAAGCGCTGAACAAAACACGGCAAAAGATACAGGTGAAGCCAAGCAAAATATCAAAGACAGCGTTGGTCGTTCAGTGATTGCAGACCGTTTTGCCAGAAAAGTAGATAAAATGCCCGATGACATGGCAAGAGTAGTATCTACAATAATTAATGTTGAGCCAAAAGATTATCATGACCAGCCACACGTAGGTGAAGCGTTGGCAAATGATATCCAAAAATATATCGAACTTCACAAAGGAGATCATGTTAAAGTGAGACAGGCGATTGTGACGCTTACCCAAGTTGCCGACCTTTACGCGCAAAACCCTGAAACCTCTAGAAAGATTCTTAGCACTATTACGCAACTAGAGAATGCAGGTACGGTAAGCAGAGAACAAATCTTGCAGGTTGCACCCAAAGCAGCGAAGGAATTGGGTGATGATGTGCGAGTGGGCGCAAGTAATGAAGTAACTGCCCGGAGTGTAGTAACAGAACTCAATATCCAATACGGTAATGCCAGCGCTGATGGTAAGTCGGATCCTGCCAAAACTGATGCGCCCGATCTGGTGAAGACGTTTGAAGCTGGCATAAAACCACCTCCACTAATAACTAAGGATGAAGAAGAATTAACCAAGGCAGAAGCCGAAGCAGCTCGGGTTGTAGAGCAAGTTGAACCAGAGATTGGTCTTGAAGTAGATCAGGTTTATGAAGCTGAGGCGAAACCACAACCCAAAACAGAAATTGAAACTTCTAACCTTGATTCCGCATTCAAGGACTTACAATCTCAGATTGGTATAACAAATCAAGAGGTAAGAGATGCGCAAGAGGGGTTAACCAGCGGAGATCCTTATGCTGTACGGGAAACCTTGGAAAGTCTGCATGCAATAACAACAGAAAAACCTTCAGATGAAGCGCGTCACGCATTTGATCAAGTGGTAGTTGAAGTGGCGGTCCAAATTGCGCCGCAACAAACTCAGCAAATTCGTGAGCTTCAAGGATTATTAGCCTCAGACAAAACTGATGCTGCAAAGGTCAGTAGGCTCTTAGGGGAATTGCGTCTGGCTGCGCAATCAAATCCTGCGCTTGAGGAGCCTTTACTGCATTTATCTGCTCAGGCTTTGAAAGCTACAGTTCCAAATACTGCCGAACAAGTAGATAAGATCATGGATTCTCTTAGCCGGGATAAAAGAGTGACTCCCGATGACGCACTTGGTTTGGGACGAGAATTAAGGCTGGCACCGCTTGACGGTGACAAAGGACAAATCGCAACAGAGTTTCAAGGACAAGCCTTAAGAAAACACAATCCGCAAACTGCTGAAAACACTACTTTGTTTGCAACCTCACTCCGGGAGGGGAATACAGAAGGAGCCCAGGCTGCAATTGATTCATTGCGGATGCAAAATCGAGATGGAGGAGAGATTTCATTAATGCAAACCATGGAGGAAACGGCTGTACTATCAGGTAATTTGCCTGTGAGGGAGGGGGAAAAGGTTGAGTTTGCCGCCGGTCAAAAACCTGACTTCCAGTGGTTTGATGAGGATAAATTACCGAAGAAAAGAGGTAAGAAGGGTGAATTCCAAGACAATCGCGGGTACCAAAGACTTAAGGATGATGTGGAGCGAGGATTTGATACGGCAGTTGATGACCGACGCCAGTGGGCCAGGCTTGAGCAAAAAGTAGAACTACTCTACGCAAACAACTCTATTACTTCAGACCAAAGAGACGCCATCCTGCAGCGGATGAGTAATCTTAAGGTTCAAGTTGAAGCTGATAAATTTGTTCAGAGACTTGCAGACAGACAAGCAGAACTTGCTAAACGCGGTCAGCAGCAAGATCAACTCAACTGGCCAGAAGATAAAGATACCAATCCCAAAGCTTGGGATTTTAAAGACCTGATTGAAGCTGAAATGAAGTTACAGGGTGACAAACCAGAATATTTATTACGACTTACATCCCGAATTAGCGATAAGGTAGAAAGAGGCGTATTAACAAAAGAACAGGGACTTAACTTAATCGAACAAATTCAGGCAAAACATATCGTGGCTGAAGCTGCACAAAAAACAGCCAGAGACACTGAGAAACAAACTGAGGAAGCCAGGCGACGAGCGGAAAGACTAGCTGAACGAGAAACGCAAGATGAATATATCGAACGCAGAAGTGCTGAATATGCCAATGTAAAATACGATGAATCAGATGAGGCCTTGAGACAAATTCTTGATGGAGAGTTAGTTCAACCCTCAATTGTTGATATTGATTTGCAAAGACATATACACAACGCTTTAAGTCGACATGAGGCTACCGGCAATGACGGTATAAAAGCAGACTTGGCGAAGATAAGACAAAGAACGGCAGCACTAGAGCGTAGAGGACAGATTGAGCCTTTGGAGAAACAGACGGTTGAAAATGTGCTAAATAAACTAACCGAACGGATGCAGCTTCTGGAACAAAGCGTGGCAAAAGACGACCCAAGATTTTTAACCAACACTGCAGAAACGACGTTGATTTTATCACCCATGTCACATATTACAGATATTAAGCTGCGCGGTCTGGTTTTAGAAGGTATAGATGCACTTACAAACACCACAATTAAGGGAACAATGAAAAAGATAACGAAACGAATAGAAGATTTGAAAGCCCAACCCAATCCTGATTTAGTGCAAATCCAATCTGCTGAGGAAGTCCTCTATCATTTAGAAATAAGAGCGAATTTTGTGGAAATTGCTATTACACAAAGGAGAAAAAACATCGAAGAATTCATTAAAAACAACAACGAGATCGCGGCATTAGCCAAAGTCACTGATACAAAAGAAGGGGCCCCGAAAAAACTTGAGGATTTGGTGCTTAAGGACACTGAAACCATAGACTTAATTATAGAAGGTTGGCAGTGTCGTAGTAAGGAGGAATACGAAGGCGTGATACCTAAGTTGCTCAAGAAAACACTGAGTTTAACAGGTAAAGAAAAAGATACGGTTGAGCAAGTCATTAAACTTCTACGCCGGCAAGCAGATTTGGTTGGAAAAGTAGTTAGCCCTGAAAGACTCAGGGAGCGTCATTATGAGGAGGTTGGGCTTACGAGGTATGACATCATGAAGCTCGAGAGGTTTGCGGATATTGACAAACTACTTAAAGCGATGAATATAGAAAATCCAAAAGCTCGACAAGAAGCATTTGATGAATACTGGGAAGACACACTTGAGGTATTAAATAAACTTTTACGCAGAGGTACTATCAATACAAACATGGACTTTAGTAGTCAGTTTACCGCTTTTATACATGAGCCGGTGTATCAGAAACTGACAGAATTAGTAAAAAAAACCCAGGACAACTACGACAATTACCGTGCAAAATACAAAAATGAGCACCACCGAGATTTTAAAAAGATCATGGTCAAAGCCGAAGGTTTGCTGGGGACTGATAAAAGAAAAGTGGATTACGGAAAACACACAGTCGAACTTTCTCAAGCACTCGGTTTTCTCTATAAGAAAGTTCAGGCAGATAGGGAAATGCGCGAATTCGGTCACAACGTCAATTACATTGTGCTCACACGCGGATCTATGGAAGACATTGCCAAATACTCAGGCAGACTTAGGACTTCGATGGTGGAGTATGCGATGTTTGGAAAGAAAGAGTATATCACACAGACTGCCATGCGGATTTATGAGCAAGAACTCATGAAACTACTTCATGATTATGGTTGGACAATGCCCTCTCAACTTGATCATCTCGAAGAGATGGTAAGGGAACAAATAAGATTAAAATATGGCACTGAGGCAACTCAGGAGATGTTGGATCGGGCAATTACTGTGGGGAGGGGTATGGGAATGGTGACTTCTATGATTGACTGGATGGCTCAAACCGATGCTCCCAAAGGAAATCTATTTTACGTTGGGTATCCGGCAGATGCAATTTTAGGTGATATGAACGTGGGGTATCATTTTTTGCGGCGTTGGAGAGCGCAAATGGAACTGGGTGCAGATGGTCGTTTCTCCAATCATGATGAGTACGCGCGACTTTTCTTTACCATGATGCAAAAAGACCCGCAGTTTTTTGATGGTTGGGATCCGGACAAGTTGTTTCAATATATGAGTCAGTATGCCTCACTTACCCGGACTGCCTTCAGGCAAAGGACCGAAGATGGTAGCGATGTACCGATACTGCAAATGGTAAATCTATTTAAGATCGGCAGTATATTTTACCGCGGAGGCTGGAGAAATAATGCGATGCTCAATCATCATTTTACAGCAGAGAAAGTTCTAGGCACACAAAAAGATAAAACCCTTTGGACTGACTACGATCATGTGCTATGGAACAATGTTGATCTTGATAAGTCGTGGAAAAACGTACAAGTCGCTGGAACTGCAGCCCTGAATTGGTATATTGGACAACTTGATGATGCTATTAAGAAAGGTTTTTTGACAGATGCAAATGGTAAACCAAAGATTCTAAAAGTAAAAGTGCCAAGTGAAAAAAAACCAAGGGAAATACCAATGGATAAAGATGCTAAGGGCGAGCTTAAAAAAGCTCTTACAGAGATGATCATTGATAGAAACCCGATGTTTTTTATGCGGATTGACCCAACTCAACCAAAATTTTATGAATTAGAAGCTTCCAATTCAATTAGAGCTCAGGCTATCAGAAAACTAAAAGGTTTGCCAAACAGTTCGGCTACACCAGAAATCACAGCAGAAGTTCACCAATGGGAACGTGATGCCATTCAAATAGTTGAGGAGATGGTCAGAAGCAACTGCTGGTCCATTAACCAGCTCAAAGGAGTACGCTCAACAGTTACAGACGAAAACGGAAAGATTAAATACGACAGCAAGTATGATGAACTCAAAGCATTATTAGGAAAAGTTCCAAGTAAAGGCAGATCTGGACCAGCATCCTACAGACTTGACGAAGCTATTGCATATACAAGAAGTATTCAGGCAGTACTGCGTGACAAAACGCGTAAAAGTCCGTTTGGCGATACATGGAGTCAACATTTTACCAAAGTCAAACTTGGGTGGGGATATGGCACATGGGACATACGGCATGACCAGTACAAAATTAGTAGGGGTGGTGACTCAATGATAAATAGGGCGCTTAAGGACAATGCTATGATTGTTGAGCATGCAGTTACACCCTATAAAGATCTGGTTACCACTCTTGAACTGGTGGCGGGTCAAGACAAAGAACGCCGTTCATATGAAGAGTTGTATAAAGTTCTTGAGTCGATTAAAAAAGCAGAATTGCAAGTGCATGGTCCAGGAGCGGCAAATGAGTTGGTATATAAAGTGTCCTTACAGATGATCAGGTATTATGATAAACATTATGCTGCTCAATTGCCACTTGGAATGGGTACGATTATTGGAGAGGTTATTCCTAGTCTTAAGGGTCAACAATATGGAATATCTATGTCACAACAGGTAGGTAATGTTGATTCCTGGGCGTGGGATGAAGGAGCCACGAGAAAATTCATTGACGGATTAGCAGCAAAAGGACTTTTACCTAGGGACAAGCATCATGTGGTGTCTAAGGAGGAATTTGCAGAGGCGAAAAAATATGGGCATAAGATTCCCGAGAATGATTATTATGCTGGTAAGTTGTATAGAGAAGCTGGAGCTAGACTTAAGCAAGCTGTCGGATTTGAATTTGCCCGGGAGGCGCTTCCGCCGGCTCTATTTTTTGCATTTTGGGGAATGTGGAATTATGTTCAAGAAGACCTTAAAGGAAATTAATCTCTCGGAAAAATAGAAGTTATTATTTTTAAGTCGATCTTTTATTTAATAAGCCTTTGAGTCTTTCCACTATTGGGTTACCTTTCAGGTAATAAGACATAGATACCCCTTGCATTGTGGCTCCGCCGATTGATCCAAGCGGTCCAAACACAACACCGGGAGATGCCTGTACTAAAGGTTTAACCTTGAGCATTTCTTTGACTGCGCCGGCTACATTGGGAATAGTCAGCATGATCGCAAGGCCTATAACCGCTGCAACACCCTCAGCTTGGTTGCCTCCCAAACCTGGCGGAACCCACAGATTTCCTTGGCTTGCGGTAGAGTGAGTAAGTATTGCTCCCAATAGAAGCATCGCTATAGTGATAGGAAATACTGCCAGGTTTGCGATTACTCCCCGGACCCAGGTACCAAACATATCGACATTAGGAATCGCTCCGATCATCAGTTGCAGCGGGGCGAAGATAATACTGAATATGATTTGTATGTAAGCGGTGATGAGAAGTATAAATACTCGGAACATCGCAAAAATTACCGCTATTAAGACGATGAGAGCAACTAACACATTTGGAACTGCCAAACCTGCTGCTCCAGCGGCTGCTCCAGCCGGAATTGCAAAAGGTGCCAGTGGTGTAAATGCAAGCGGAACTCCGACTAAAAGCGTGGCTGCGATCCCCGAAATCAAGTTTAAAGGTACGCCACCAATAAAGCTGGTAAGGGCATTGACACCTTCCCAACTCCACATGGCGCTCATGAGTGCCCAAACACCTCCACCTGTGTAATAGGAAATGACATCTGTTAACGAAGCATAACCACTCGGAAGGGCAGATCCTACTGCGGTGATCATGAAGAGGATTGTTAAATACATGGCGTCAATCAATAAGCCTGCAATAGCATAAGAAAAAGTGATAAGTACCAGTGTGATGACCACTCTAGGAAGGGCGCTTTGAATTGATACCACAGTCCGCGGATCAATTTTTGCGCGAAATAAAACCATAAAACCTATCATCACCAATACCAGTATCAAGAAGCCGTAAGAGATGTTTCTGAAAGCCCGCCATACAGGCAGGATTGGTGTGAGTCCGCCAAAACCGATGCCTTGGGCATAGGCGGGTTTGACGATGCCGGCCCGTTGTCCCAGATCAGCTAAATATGTATGCGTGCTGGCCGGAGGGTTGGCATAAATTGAAGCCACGCTGTTTCCCAAAAATCCCAACACGCTTCCATTGAAATTGTTAGCAGCTTCAGGATCATCAGTACAGGCGTTTGGCGGATGTCCAAGTAGACAAACCCAATCCCACAGTTGGGTGCGATTGACGGACGTGACATATACGGGAGTTGAAAGGCTTTTTTGGTTTATGTAGTCCTGTCCGCTTTGTTTGTGGTCGTCAGCAGTCGGGAACATGCCGTTGGCATTTGCTAGCCGGGGGGTAAGATGTGCGGAAATAAAAAGAAATGATACGAGGGTGAAAGCAACTACCAAACACTTTCTCATGTACCCATATTATGGATAAAGAGGTATCCAAAGTCAAGGCAGGGGAGAGGTATGCGGAGTAAAGAGTGACAAGGAGGGAATTTTTTGAAAATGGCGCGAATTTAGCGTAGCAAGTGGACAAGTAAGTTCGATTGCGAGCGCTGCGATAAAGGCGTCACCCAGAGACATATCGTAGGAATATCTGAGAGAACCAACGTGTTGAGCTGTTTTTAACGTGGGAGAAATAATTTCGATACCATTAACTATTTCCTCGATCGTTTCTCTTTGTTCACCGTTTAGTTGGGCACTTTTTCCGGAGTAGACCTCACCAAGTATGACAATAGATGTGACTAATTCGTTGTTAAATTGAATTTGGGCGTAAAGTGTATCCAGTCTTTGTTTTCGGCGAAGGTAATCAATAAATACGGAGGCATCAATAATTATTTTCATGATATTACCAGTTTAGTTTTTTCCAACGCCTCTTTTCTGCTTTAAGCATTCTTTTTCTTGCTACATCATCTTCTTTTGTCCATAACTCTTCGCCTTTCAGAGCCAACTTCTTTAAGACTTCGCGATATTCTGCCGGGGAATACTTAGGTTTGATAACCAGAGGTGAGGAAGTAATCGTTGTGTGTACAAGAGGAGTGATAATGATTCTATTTTGTTCAAGTGTCAAATTTAGCGGGGTACCTGGCACGATTCCTAGAGCCTCCCGAACTTTTTTAGGTAGGGTAATTTGTCCTCTTGTCATGGGAGTAACTATTGTATTAAGCATATTTTCATACTAGCATGAAAATCATACTTTTGTCAACTTATGGGAGAGGGTTACAGAAAGGGGGTTAAAATGTCACTATGCGGAAGGTTTTGAGCGTTTCAAGCCCGGTGAACGATGCAATGATATTGAGAATTATAAATGCCGAAACCAGAAGCACCATTCCCAGGAAAGCTGCTGTCATTGTGCCTTTCGCAGCTTCAGCAGCCTTGGCATTACCGCCGGAGAAGAGATAACGAAATCCGCCTACCAAAAGCATTGCCAAAAATACAAATCCGGCTAGGGATGCAACTACCAGGATGAAACGCTCAAACAGCGGTTCCAGACATTTGATTTGGGCAACTTCAGTCGTCAGACAAGGATTACCGATGATTGATGGCATAGATACTTATAATCATACCATAAAAAAAGACCCCCGCAGGAGTCTTTTTTTATGAATATTATAAAATACGATTTTGATTATACGCCGGTTCCGGGATTTTTGATGGTCGGAATCGGGACATTGCCTTTCAAGAGATCAAATCCGATGAATTGGCCAACGAGTAACATGATCGCCCAGGCTGCAGCGACGATAATAAGACCGACAATTGCGGCAGTTATTTTGTTACGGGCCGCTTCCATGCCGGCTTTGTCTCCGCCTGAGGTGATCCATTGGATACCGCCTAATATCAGGAACAAGAAAGCCAAAACTGCAGCGACTAACAGTAAAATACCCACAATTGCTGAAATGACACTACCGAGTTCAACATTGGGATAGTTGACCGGTGGCGGAACATTCAACGCTGCATGTGCCGCTTGCGGTAGTAAAAATGTATATACGATAGTTTGGATGCCTACGAGCAGCTTTTTCATGTATATCCTCCTAATTAATAACAATTAAAGACTATTATAGATGACTTGTCAATAGGAGAGAGTCTCGGGTACAATGCGCTGATGAGTAAAGTGCCGAAGATCGAAAAGGTAAACACTCAAATTATAGTCGCCAAGATGCGTATCAGACCGACGATTGTGGTTTTTGTCACTAATTTTTGCCTAATGACTTTGGAATTGGTAGCCGGACGGATGATTGCACCTTACGTCGGCGTCTCACTTTATACTTGGACTGCAGTTATTGGAGTGGTTTTAACAGGTGTGACTGTCGGATATTGGTGGGGAGGAAAAGCTGCAGATAGTCCTGCGGTGGTCGCATTTGGGGCCATGATGGTGTTTGCCAGTGGTATATTTACATTAGTAACCCTGGTGTTTGTGCAGACAATGGGAATAAGTATTACGTTATTGCCCCTCCCTTATGTAGTGAAAGTGCTTTTGGTTAGCAGTGTATTTTTCTTTCCCAGTTTTCTCCTCGGGGCGATTTCACCGATTGCTGCCAGGCTCAATATCGATGAGTTGGCAACCGCAGGCAAAAGGGTCGGCAGCGTATATGCGGCATCGGCCATGGGTTCAATTATTGGAACCTATGCCACCGGTTTTTTCTTGATTTCCCATCTGGGGGTGCGGATGGTGGTTGTGTTAGTTGCCTGCATCCTTATTGTGATGGGATTATTTCTGGTTGCTCCTTTGGGTCTTATGAAAAAGAAACAAATAGGAGGAGTACTTTTATTTGTAGGAATATTTGCGATAGGGATTTTTAGCAATGTAAATACATGTTTTCGGGAAAGCAATTATTACTGCATCAAAGTCCGCGATGAACAAAAAGACGGAAAGCTGTATAAATACCTGGTTTTGGATAAACTCATTCACAGTATTACTAATATAGACGATCCGACAGACATTTCTTACGAGTACGGTAAATTTTTTAGCCTGATGTATAAGGTGACTAAGTCACAAGATGCCGAAGTATTATTTCTGGGTGGGGGAGCGTATACTGTGCCCAGATTTATTATGCATGAATACCCCAAAGCGCGGGTCGATGTGGTTGAGATTGATCCGGCCGTCAGTGAAACAGCTTTCAATGAGTTTGATGTGCCTCGCATTTCGGGACTTACCACACATACCCTTGATGCGCGTATCCTCCTTGCCGATCCGGCATTTGAGAAGCGTTACCGGCTCATTTATGGAGATGCTTTTTCAGATATGTCAATTCCTTATCATTTAACGACGGCGGAGTTTATTAAGCTGGTAAGCAACCATTTGGAAGAAGAAGGATATTATGTGGTTAATGTGATTGACAGTCTTGAACCCGGGTTATTTGTCAGCGCGTACTTAAAGACACTTTCAATAACTTTTGACCAGGTGTATTTATTTGAGCCGCAACCAAAAACAAGTGACCAGCATGGCAGACGTACCCTCGTGATCGTTGCAGGACGGCACCCATTGCCAAAAAATGAGCTCATGCGTGTGGCAGCAGAGTCCAAGTTTCCTTGGGATATTACATTCCAACCGTTTGGGGATAAAACAAAAGAGTTATTTAATAAAAAAACACCTACACTTACAGATGATTTTGCCCCAGTTGATAACCTCATTGCGCCTGTATTTGCAGCCATGCAATAGACAATTCAAATATTAAAGATTTTTACCGGTGATGGTAGGAAGAATGAAATTGGGGAAGTCTAACCCCACAAACTTTCCGACCAGTAGCATGATGGCCCAGACGGCTGCCAGGATAATGAGTCCAATCATTGCTTGCGTCATGCGCTCCTGGGCGTTTTGCAGAGCGGTTTTGTCACCGCTCGCGGTTATCCAGCGAATCGCGCCAAACATGAAATGGAATAATGCCATCACAAATCCGATGACCAGAAACAACCCGATGAGCGCGCTGATGATGTTACTGACAATTTTTGCGCCGTCTCCGGTTCCCACCGCCGGGTCAAGTGCCGGATTGGTAATTGCTGCGAATGCTTGTTTTACTGGCCACATATTATTTTAACTCCAACACTCCCAAGAGTGATGCCGGGTCAAGAAAACTCTTGAAACCAAAAAGTGCTGCAGTTAAAGAGATAATTGCATATCCTCCCACCACGATCAATAATCCGATGATGGCATGCGTCAGGCGATCCTGGGCTTTGGTCAGCCGGCTCTTGTCGCCTGATGCAGAGAGCCATTCATAGCCGCCGATAATAAACATAAATATGAAGTAAATGCCTGCGGCTACCGTGATGACTCCGACCAAAAAAGAAACAATTGTAGCCAGCGCTTCAAGGGGTCCGCTTGATTTGCCGGTCCAAGTGGAAGTGTCAAATGGTCCCAAGCCATCGCCGCCAATTGTACCAATGTCCTTTGGAACTTGAGCAAGTAAATTATTTGTTAACACTCTCATATTATTTAGGTCCGTAAATCTTAGGATTGAGAATTGCTCCAGCATCTCCAAACAACAGCAATCCCGCAATTGCAGCAATCACCAAGGAACTGATGACGATCAGGAGTCCAAAAAGTGATTGCCAGATACTGCTCCATGCCTCAGTAATTTTTTTCGTATCGCCACCGGCATTCATAAAACCCAAACCTCCGTTAATTATCCGAAACAACGCAAATATGCCAGCTAGCACAAAAATGAGGCGTAAGAGGTTGTTTAAAAGTGTCACTAGTCCGCCGCCTGGACCCAATGACCCTCCAGGTAGGGGATTTGTGACAGTTCCGAAAGGATCTGCAGCAAAAACAGGAGTTATTAGAATAGAATTTAAAGCAAGTGACGTGCCAAAGATAATGGTTTGCATGCGTTGACGAGCATTCATAATATTTATCAATTGATACCGGGATTTAAGATATTAAATCCGGTAATTTTACTGACAATCTCTATTATAAAATAAGCGCCGAAAATTATCACTAGGCCGATGATAGCTGCAGTAAATGCCTGTTGGCTTTGAGCTGCTTTTTCACCTTCCATGGCGCCTGCATGCTGCACAAAACGTATTCCCGCAAAAACTATACCCACAAGGGCAATTACTCCGGCAAAGGTTAAAATATTGGGGAGTAAGACATTAACCAGAAACCCCAGCGAGGTGAAGCCTTGAGTGGCAGGAACAAATGTTTTGCCGATATCGACTTGTGCCTGAACATCTTTGATAAGTGGCCACATACTTCGATTGTATACCCCTTTTACGCCGGTTTGCAAGCCTATACTATTTTTATTCCCGCACAATTCCCGAAATATTCACGCACCTCTTTTTTAGCAATACGTGACAAATTAGCAGATTTGGACTAAGATAGTATTTGTTCATGCGTAAAGATAGTCAAGAACTCATCAAACGCTTACTTAGTAGGGATCGGCGTGCAGTATCTGAATTTTATACCGGGTATAGCAACTGGTTGCGCCGATACATTTCCCATAAGGTGGCAAATTCTGAGGATGCTGAGGAGATCATGCAGGATGTCCTGTTTGCATTTCTTGAGAGCCTGCGTGATTTTACAGGTAAAGCCAGCCTGAAAACGTACCTTTGTGCCATTACCAATCATAAGATAATTGATTATTACCGCCGGAAAAAAATTAAACGAGTTGTATTTTCACAACTACCACCTCGAATTGAGCAACTGATCGCGGAAGTTGTAAATTACGAGGAAATTGTGGATAATCAATTGCTTGCACAGAAGATCGCCAGTGTCTTTAACAAACTATCTCCTACCCATGCCCGCGCTCTCAAGCTTAAGTACATGGAAGGTCTATCTGTCATCCAAATTGCCAAAAATATGGCATGTTCTCTAAAAGCTGCCGAATCAGCACTTTTTCGCGCCCGCAAATCATTTGTAAAATTGTACATAGGTAGTGAAAGGGGTTTTAAATGAGTGATGACCCGCTTTATCAAAAATTTATGAACCGGTGGGAAGAAGTGACTGAGTTGCCAACACAACAAGTCGGAGCTCTGACACCCCTTTACAAGCGGACCGTTCGTTTTTTCAAGGTTGATCCTTGGCGGATACTCATGCCTGCATCTTTTGTCCTGGCAGCACTGGTTGCTCTGGTGTTACAGGTGACCACGGTGCAAATTGCCTCGTTCTTGCAGCGTGGTTTTTGACATGGAGAGAGTTGCCGCACTGTTTAAATTAGTCCTCGCATTTACCAAAAATGTTTGGGGAAGTGTTCGCCGTCCTTACGCTACTTACAGGCAATTTGACCGGGAAGATCCTTATCAACTTCTCATTCACATGGGGCTCATTGCTCTCTACTTTTTTCTGGTTTCGCCGGTCAAGCTCAGAACTCTTCATCCTTTTATTTTATCTCTCAATGTGTCGCGGTTATTTACAGTTAGTTTGACCACATATATAGGTATTTGTTTGCTGTTACTGGTTTTGGGAAAAATGGTGGGCGGTAAACCAAACTTGCGCGCAATTCTACTCGGGTGGGGTTATTCACTGATACCCACCCTTATCTGGTTTTTTGCCACCTCACTTTTTTATCTTCTGCTACCGCCACCGCGGACGGAAACCATTTTGGGTCGTTCCTTCAGTCTAATTTTTAATACTTTTTCCCTTTCGCTCTTTTTTTGGAAAGGCATGCTTTATTACCTGACGCTTAGATTTGGTATGAAACTTGACCTAAGACAGATATCAGTTATTTCGGTGATATTTTTACCCCTATTAGTCGTTTACGCTGTCCTCATGTACCGTTTTCACATCTTCAGAGTTCCGTTTGTGTGAAGGATTTTTAATATTGGTTACGACTAACCAACGTAACCTATGAAACCGATACGTCTTCGTGATTTGTCTACGGCACTTGAACGCAGAACCAAACTGGAAAATGAATTACATGTTTCGCTTTCCGCAAGTGCCGCATCTGTCGAATTTGAAAAAGCCATCGGTCACAATTGTGAAAATCTCATAGGCGCAACGCAAATTCCTCTGGGTGTTGCAGGACCGTTAAATACATCAAACATCAAACATCAAACATCAAACATTTATTTACCATTAGCCACCACAGAAGGCGCATTGGTCGCGTCTATTAACCGTGGGTGTAAAGCTATTTGTGCAAGTGGCGGAGCAATTACCAATAGTCAACGGGTCGGCGTCACTCGTGGACCGGTATTTTATACGGGCGGCATAAAAAAAACCCAGCGTTTTTATGAGTGGATAAGATCTAATGAGGAGAAAATGGCAAAAATTTCCGAATCTACTTCACACCATCTAACTTATAATAAAGCCGAAGTCACCTCTGTGGGTAAATATACCTATATACGATTTTCTTTTGACACACAAGATGCTATGGGAATGAATATGGTTACTATTGCCACACAAAAATTAGTTGAATTTATTGAAAATGAAACAGACATTCCATGCATATCTTTATCAGGTAACTTCTGTGTTGATAAAAAAGTTTCCTGGCAAAATTTCATAAATCATCGAGGAATTAAAGCTTGGGCAGAAGTGGTGTTGTCAGAAGAAGTATTGAAAACAGTATTAAAAACCACTGCGGAAAAGATGTATCAAGTGTGGATGGCAAAATGTCTACTTGGTTCCGTCATGGCAGGCGCCGTTGGATTTAATGCTCAAGCAGCCAATGTAATTGCCGCAATTTTCCTTTCAACAGGCCAGGATCCGGGACATATCGGTGAATCGAGCATGGCGGTGACCACAGCAGAGGTAGTTAAAAATTCCCCACACAACGACTTATTTATGAGTGTTTATTTGCCTGATTTAATGATTGGTACTGTTGGTGGCGGTACCGGTTTGGCAACGCAGCGTGAAGCCTTGGAAATGCTTGGAGTGGCAGGTGGAAATGAGGGGAAGAATACGCTTATCTTTGCTGAAATTATTACGGCGGCTGTTTTGGCTGGTGAAGTTTCATTGTTAGCATCTCTCGAAGAAGGAACATTAGCTAATTCCCATCAAAAACTTGGAAGAGGGAGGATTTAAAAATGGTGGGAATTGTTAGTTATGGTGCCTATATACCTCATTCACGAATCAAAACTGACGAGATAGCCTTAACATGGATAAAAAGTGGTGAGGAAGTAAAAGCAGCATTGGGTGTTTTTGAAAAATCTGTACCCGCGTACGATGAAGATGCGGTCACGTTGGCATACGAAGCTGCAAGACAAAGTCTTGCCATTTTCAAAGGAAAATTCGTTGATATTGATGTAGTTTTAGTTGGTTCTGAAAGCCATCCGTATGCGGTGAATCCCACGGCCACTATTGTAGGTGACATATTGGGAATCGGGAATACATATTTGGCCGCTGACCTTGAGTTTGCCTGCAAGGGTGGTACCGCCGGGATTCAATTGATTGCAGGGTTGATAGCTAAACAACAATTTACGTTTGGATTGGCGATTGGTACTGATACGGCACAGAGTAAGCCTCATGATCAATTGGAGTATGCATCAGCTGCTGCAAGCGGAGCTTTGCTGTTGGGATCAAAACGCGTTGCGGTGGAGCTGGTTGATTTTTGTTCATTTTCCTCAGATACACCTGATTTTTGGCGAAGAGACGGGATGAAATACCCTCTCCATGCAGGACGTTTTACGGGAGAGCCGGCGTATTTTACTCATGTCCAAGGAGCAGCCCGGATGTTACTGAATAAAACCGGTATAAGTGTTGGTGTTGTAGATTATTGTTTATTTCACATGCCCAATGGTAAGTTTCCCAGGGAGGTTGCCAAACGCCTGGGATTTGTTCCAAAACAACTTGAATCTGGATTGACCGTTTCACAAATTGGCAATCCTTATTCTGCATCTACATTTGTTGGCTTAGCTAATATACTTGACCGGGCAATCCCAGGTCAAACGATTTTTATGGTTTCATATGGTTCGGGTGCAGGAAGCGATGCTTTTTTGTGGAAAGTAACGCCGGAAGTTAAGAGATTGCAGACAGAAAGAAAAAAAGCCCGTATTTTAGTGCAGGATTTTCTTAACAATAAAACATATATCAACTACATCCAATATCTTAAGCAAACACACAAACTATGAAAGTTGGTGTTATTGGTGCAGCGACGACTGCATTTGGTGAATTATGGGAGAGGTCTCCTCGGGATTTAGTAACAGAGGCTGCGGGCGAAGCTGTGAGATTGGCTGGTCTCAAATATGAACAGATCGATGCTTTTTATGTTGGTAATATGTTATCAGGGATTTTGGGTGGGCAAGAAAATTTAGGTTCACTTTTTACTGAAGAGTTAGGATTGACTTGTCCTGCATTTAAAATCGAAGGAGCATGTGCTTCCGGTGGGTTAGCATTTTACAATGCGTGTATGGCTGTTCGGTCAGGTACTTTTAAAACAGTATTAGTGGTCGGGGTTGAAAAAATGACAGATCATGCCCCTGAACTTATAGCGGAAGGACTAATGGCTGCAGCGTCAGATGCTGAGCGTCAGTCTGGTATCACATTTCCGGGGCTTTATGCACTTATGGCTCGAGCATATATGCAAAAATATGAATTAACCGAAGCTCAAATGGCTTCTGTAGCTGTAAAAAATCATTATCATGCTTCATTAAACGGCAAAGCCCAATTCCGTTTTCCCATATCTATTGAACAAGTACTTAAAAGCCCGAAAATTGCAGATCCGTTAAAGCTATTTGATTGTTCTCCAATTTCTGACGGAGCAGCGGCAGTAGTCGTCAGTTCTGTGTCTAAAAGGGTTGAAAATTGGGTGTTGGTGGACGGTGCCGGAGTGGCAACTGACAGCTTGGGACTTGCCCAAAGAACATCAATTACTTCTATCCCGGCCGCGCAACGTGCGGCAAAAGTGGCTTTTAATCAGGCAAAAATAAGCCCACAAGATATTGACGTTGCAGAAGTGCATGATTGCTTTACGATCGCGGAAATTATGGCAATGGAAGACTTGGGGTTTTTTGAAACTGGTCGAGCTGGTCGTGCGATCGAACTAGGCAAAACTACTCTCGGCCAGGGTAGGTTGGTTATTAATACTTCAGGTGGACTCAAGGCTGCCGGACATCCGGTGGGAGCAACCGGTATAAAGCAGATTGTTGAAATTGCCCATCAGCTCACAAACCAAGCCGGTAAAAAACAAGTTTCCCACGCAAAAATCGGGTTAACTCATAATGTTGGCGGAAGCGGAGCTATAGCGGTTATACATATATTTAAGAAAGGAAATTAATATGATAACTCCGGTAAAACTTTGGCGCAATCAAAAATATCTTCATTCTGGTTTAGGAAAAGCCGGAACCATCATCTCTTTTACTCTAATTCGTTCGGCGCCTATTGGATTTGAGCCGCTAGCCCCATACCCTGTTGTCTTGGTTGAGATGGGCAACACGAGGTTAATGGGACAACTCGTTGATTTTGGAACAGAAAATTTATGCTTTGGTCAAAAAGTCATTTCAGTGTTGCGGAGAGTCAGGGAGCCTGAAGCTCAAGCAGTAATTGTGTATGGGATCAAATTTAAGCCAATCAATGAATGATTTCAGCGTAATACACGACTAAACAAGAGTCTATGGTGCGTGAACAAGTAGTGTTAGTTGATAAGAATGATAACCAAATCGGTCTGATGGACAAACTTGAAGCCCATCAAGGAAAAGGGGTGCTGCATCGGGCAATTTCCGTTCTTTTATACAGAAAGAAAAAGGGAGCTGTTGAGGTACTGCTGCAAAAACGTGCTGCTGATAAACCCCTTTGGCCGTTTTTTTGGACTAACACAATTTGTACTCATCCCAGAGATGGTGAAACGGCGGTTGACTGCGCTGTGCGCAGATTGGAAGAAGAAATGGGGATAGTAGTGAAAAAGGAAGATTTGCAGTTTGTATATAAACTTCTATATCAAGCGCAATATACATCCGATTTAGCAGAGCATGAATTTGACAGTTTGTTTGTTAGCGAGTGGGACGGGAATTTGGCTATAAATCCCCGGGAAGTTGCAGACGCGCGGTGGATATCCGCTCCAGTTTTACAAGCGGAGATGACAGTAAAACCAAATACTTTTACTCCGTGGGTACATATGTTTATGAAAGAAGAGAAAGTGAAAAATTTATTAGGATAATGAGGAGGTGAAAGGGTAATTATGAGTTTTATAGAGCATGCAGTTGACCGAAGAAATGTATTTAATAGAGGATTAAGGGTAGCTCCGGAACCTTCCCCTTCTGATGACTTATATGAAAATGACGATACTCCAAATTGGGATGACACTGCTAATTCTAGTGGACGAATGAAAGCTGTTATTGTCAGATTGAAAAATAGATGATTATCGTTTCTGTTCCAGGGAAAGTAAATCTTATGGGGGATCATGCGATAGTGCATGGGTATCCCTCATTGTTGGCAGCTGTCAATTTGCGGATGGTAGTGACAGTTGAACAGACAATAAAAAAAGCTGGCGGAGAAGCATTAGAAATCATTACCACTGAACCAGACACTTATGTGCGACAAATTGTCGGAGTTGTACAAAAACAAATAAGAATGGAAAAAATGCCGTCACTTAAAATTACCATCAACTCGGCTATTCCTGCAGGTTACCACTTGGGTTCATCTGCGGCAACTGCTGTAGGAGTGACCGGTGCGCTAGTGTATTTTTTAAAGCAGTTGTGGAATCCAACACGAATAAACGAAATTTCTTATGAGGCGGAAAAGTTGCAGCATGGTATGCCGTCGGGAGGTGATAATACCACGGTGACATTTGGGGGGTTACTGTGGTTTCGCAAAGAACTTGAATTTTTAAAGAGCGTATGGCATCTCACGTTTAAACCTCATTCCAACATCAAACAGTTTTATTTGATCGATACTGGTAGACCTAAGGAAACCACTGGAGAAATGGTTTCACTGGTAAGGGAAAAAGTTCGTAGACAAAAATCCAAAATGCAGCAGACTTTTTCTCTTAACGAGGTGCAAGTTCGGGCAATCACAGTGGCGCTAAAAGAAGGTAACGAAAGAAACCTGGTAAACTCACTTCGAATTGGAGAGAAAACATTGGAGGATATGGGTGTGGTAAGTAAATTAGCCATGAAGATCATACGAAAAATAGAAGAAAATGGGGGAGCAGCCAAAATTTTGGGTGGAGGAGGCAGGCGGGCAGGTGTGGGATTTTTACTTGCATATCATCCAAACCCAAGGGAATTGAGTCGATTGGCTGACCGGAATGGATGGAAAATACAACCAATTAAACTTGGGGAAGAAGGTATCAGGCTTGAAAAAATGAGACAAAACTAGTGTAATAGAAAGGAGTTATGATGAAATCGACAATTTCAATTAGCGCTCCGGGCAAACTCATGTTATTTGGTGAACATGCGGTGGTATATGGATATCCTTGTATTGTGACTGCAGTGGATAAGAGGTTGACTGTCACTGCAGAAAAAACAACAGGTACAAACGTTGAAATACACGCCCCGCAGGTTAAAGAAACGCGTTTCGTAGACATGGCGGTCGCCGCATTTTTCTCTCATTACCACATTTCTCCCAATAATCAGGGACTAAAATTGTCAGTCAAAAGTGATTTCACCGCCCGGGTTGGTTTTGGATCTTCATCCGCCGTTTCGGTTGCCACTATCAAAGCTCTGGGATTACTCTATAACTCAAAAATTTCCGAAAAAGAAATATTCGATTTAGCTTACAAAGTAACACTTGATATTCAGGGTGTAGGATCCGGATTTGACATTGCCGCAGCCACTTTTGGGGGTACGCTTTATTTTCGAAAAGGCGGAAGTGAGGTTGAAATGCTAAGTGATGCTTTGCCTCTTGTGGTTGGGTATACCGGAGTTAAGGCCGATACGCCTACGCTTGTTCGCTTCGTTCAGGAACAGTATAAAAGGCAAAAGGGAAAATTGAATAAGATTTTTTCCGAAATAGGCGATCTGGTAAAAAAAAGTAAGGCAGCAGTTCAGAAACAAGATTGGCCTAATTTGGGGGAACTTATGAATCTTAACCAGAAACAACTTCGCACATTAGGTGTGAGTTCAGTTAAACTTGACACACTTATAGAAGCTGCAAAAAGAGCAGGAGCATACGGAGCAAAATTATCCGGAGCCGGAGGTGGTGATTGTATGGTGGCTGTGGTTCCTGCAGAAAAGCGGATTCTTATTGAACAAGCGATTCGGAATGGGGGAGGCGAAGTGATTTCGGTAGGGACTCATGCGCCAGGAGTACGGGTCGAAACTTCTGCAAATGAAACTCTTTCTTCTGCAACTCATTATAACACCCAAAATTTTCTTTCATGAAAGCTACTTCTATCGCTCCAGCCAACATCGCGTTCATCAAATATTGGGGAAAAGCAAATGAAAGTGCACGAATACCTAGACATAATTCTATCTCAATGAATTTGTCTGATATGCACAGTTTGTGTACTGTTGAATTTGCTGAAAATCTTTCAGAAGATTCGATTGAATTTACCAATGAAGAAAAAGTAACAGAAAAGGAATATCAAAGAATTGTAGCGGTACTTGACCGGCTTCGTGATGTGAGTCAAAAAAAATTAAAAGCTAAAGTTATGACGCAGAATAATTTTCCTAAAGCCACTGGCATTGCTTCGTCTGCTTCAGGTTTTGCCGCGTTGTCACTGGCTGCTTTGACGTCTCTGGGAATAACATTTAATGAAAAAGAATTATCAGTTTTTGCGCGACTTGCTTCCGGTACTGCTTGCCGTTCAATTCCCGATGGTTTTGTAGAATGGGAAGCGGGAACTAGTAGTGCTGATTCATTTGCTCATTCAATTTTTCCGGTCGACTATTGGGAAATTGTTGATGTAATAGTAATTGTGACTAAAAAAATGAAGAAAATAAGTTCAACCGAAGGACATTCGCTTGCTCCTACAAGCCCTTTTTATTCTAAACGTATGGAAATAGTTCCTTCAAAAATAAATCAAGTAAAACAAGCGATGACAGAGAAAAATTTTTCAGCATTCGGACGAATTGTTGAAGATGATGCGCTCAATATGCATGCGATTTGTTTGACAAGTATTCCTCCTATTATTTACTGGGAACCAGTAACATTACAAATTATGAAAAGTATTATTAGATGGCGGGAGAATGGTGAAGTGGAAAGTTATTTCACCATTGATGCGGGTCCAAGCGTTCACGTAATTTGCAGGAAGAAAGATGCGGATATTCTAGTCCAAAAATTGGTTGATATTAACGGGGTAAAGCAGGTTGTTATTAATTATCCCGCAGTCGGTGCGAGAATAATTAATAACCACTTATTTTAGTTATTTATGTCCAAACTCACCACTCACCACACACCACACACAACTATTCCCCAACATATCGCTATCATTATGGATGGTAACAGGCGGTGGGCGAAAGCTAGAGGACTGTCCGTATTAGCCGGTCACCAGCAAGTGGCAGATCACGTGCTTGAGTCTTTGGTTGAACACGCAGCCAAGAGAGGTATTAAATATTTAACTTTATGGGCGTTTTCGACGGAAAACTGGCGTCGTGACCCGGTCGAAGTCGGCGGTATCATGCGGATTTTTAGAAAGTCGTTGGTGACTTTTGGCAGGAAAATGCACGAAAAAGGGATACGGATCCTGACAATTGGCGACCTTTCAAAGTTTGATCGTGACATCCAAAAATCAGTGCAGGAGCTTGTGGAATTGACTAAAAGTAACACCCGGATCACAGTGGTGTTTGCATTAAATTACGGAGGCAGGGATGAGATATTGCGAGCGGTTATAAAGATGATAGATCATGTCATTCCCGCGAAAGCGGGAATCTATTCAAAAAGATCCCCGGTCGAGCCGGGGATGACAGAAAGCGACTTTTCGCAGTATTTAGATTCTAACGGAATTCCGGATCCGGATATCATCATCCGTCCAGGAGGAGAGAAGCGGTTGAGCGGATTCTTACTTTGGCAGTGCCAGTACAGCGAGCTTTATTTTGCCGATTTTATGATGCCTGACTTCGCGCCCGAAAAACTGGATGAGATATTGGCAGAATTTGCGAATCGTCAAAGAAGGTTCGGTAAATGAATCAGTTGAGGGTAAGTCCTAAACCGAAAATATAATTGATTATTTGGGTAATCCAAAATGCCGCAAAGACGATGATAAACCCCATAATTGCTTGTGTGAGTATGGTTTTTGCCGCTTCAGCTTTTTTAGGATCCCCCTGGCTGGTCATGAACATAAATCCGCCGAAGATGAGGTATGCGAGTAACCCAAATCCGGCAATTGCGTAGAGATAAGGCAGGATTTTGGTCATGAAACCTCCCAGAGTAGTGAGAGCGCGGAATTTTCCACCCGTAGACTGTCCGACAAGATTATCAATGATGGCATTAAGGTCAACGATCGAGGATCCTGCTGGAGCTCCGCCACCAACTACCGGATTTCCAGGAGATGAAAGAAGCGGTGGGTTAGATGGAACACTTATTGGCTGACAAGGATTATCATTTACCGGACATTGGAAAAAATCCGTATATGATGAGCAAATTTTTCCATCACTGAAAACTGGAGCATATCCTGGGTCGCATTTTACTAGTCCTGTAAAACATGGAGTTTGAAAGTTTCTGTGACAATTAAATGTTCCTTGTGCATAAGTAAGTTTAGTATTTGAAAATAATTCAAATATGACTATAGTTATACCAATAATTATTTTAAACATAAAGATTTACGCTCCAAGTCCAGGGAACCCACCCAGGATATCTACGCCTATTATACGCAAAATGACTGCCGAAAAAACGATCAGCAACAGTCCGGCTATAGCCGAAGTAATGATTTCTTTGCCTTCAGTCAGTTTCTCAGGGTTTCCTGATGAAGTCATGGTGACGAAACTGCCATAAAGGATCATCAGAAACGCGATCCCGCCGGCAAGACCTATGGCAATTTGCAGAATTTTTTGGATAAACAGTTGTGGATTGGTTTCAATACAACCAAAAGGGGTCAGCACTCCAGATTTGGCAGCGCATGCTGCACATTCAACTTTCTGATCAGCCGAAACGAATTTGCACAAATCTGCAGGTATTATCCCGCTTCCCGGTCCCGCTGACGGATCCGGTGCCGGAGTCACCCCGGTTTTGAATTGTGTCGCACAAATAGGAGTATCCACATCATAAAATATGCCGTCAATGGTGGCGATAACCGCGAGTTGAACTGTGGTATTGAAATTTTCAGGCGGCATGGTCACCGGATTGCCATTAACCAGCGGTTTACCACCGGGAACAGGTTGGTAAACACCCAGAATGGTAGCTTTTTTGATTTCTGCCCCCTGACTGTCAATTCCGGACGGTAAATTGGAAACTGTGACAGAATACGGATCTCCGCCGGCAGGTGGATTGGGGTTGACTGCGATAGTGCAACCAGCACCAGTGTAACCATTCACGTAAGGAACATGTTGGGTTTGACATCGGACAGAGCCATTAACATCGATCACTTCAAAATACATTTGATCAGGATTAAATCCACCAATAGGTCCGCCTGCATAACACGTTGCAGTAATGGATTTCCCACCGTTGTCTTGTATTGCTTTACAAACTTCCTCAATATTAAATGTACTCGCCGATGTAGTGTAAAAGCCGCGAACTGAACCAACTTGGTCAACACTAGTAGTATATGCGTTTGAGATAGTGATAGGTTGATAACCGAGTTTTTTATTTATTTCAGCCGGACTGGTAACTGCGCAGGCTTGAGCGAATGATGTCGTTGGTTGTGATAGAGAGTAAATAAATAATCCGGCCAAGATTACTAAACAACCCAAAAAATTTCGTCTAGTTCTTCCAGCCATATTACTACTTAGTCTATCAGAGTGAACCTGGGGGTGCAATAAATGTGATGATTGAGATGCTTGCGGGTTATTTTGTGGTGCACTCTTCGATATACTGAGAGGGTGTCATGGTTTGGCAAATAGTATTTGCAGGTGAGAGGAGCTGTTTGTCCCAAGTCACCAGAATTGTTTGGTGGAGTACTGCTGTTGCTGCGATCAGGAAATCTGAGGTTTTTAGTTTCCTGTTAGGAAATACACTAAAAATTTCCTTAAGGTGTGGTAAATCAAGCGGCACAATCTGAAATTGTTCAAGATAATCAAGCGTTTTATCGCCGCTCGCAGCTTTTTGTCGACTTAAAACAACTAGTGTTTCGGCTGCTGCAACTATGGAGATGATCACTCTTTGTTTATTGGAAAGTTGAGAGAAGAATTTTCGGGAGGAGGGTGTAAATACATCTTTCACCCCAATTGCGGAAATCAGTACAGATGCATCAATTGAGACAGAGTATGTATTGTTAATGTTAATATCCTCTTGCATCACGTTCTTCACGTACAAGTTCTACTGCGCTTTTTGGAAGAGAAACCTGGTATTTTTTCGGTGGATTGGCAAAGAAATCGAGCGCTTTCTGTTGCATGGATTTATTTCCCCTGCGTTTTTTTATGACAGTAGTTGCACCTTCGCGGATTAGTTTGGAAAGTGTAGTTTTTTCTTGTTTTGCCAGATGAATAAGTTGTGTATGTGTATCTTCCGGAAGGTATATCTGAGTTCTGATCATAAAGTCATTATGATGTATATGTTATATGTTGTCAAGATGATCATGGTATACTGAAATATAATTTCAAAATGCAAAAAACGAAGCTCAAATCAATACTTTCCTTTGCACTTTTTATCCTAGTTGTACCAAGAGTTGTACTTGCTGCAGATTGTGAGACCGGGTGCGGAAGCGTGGATGAATGTGCAAATAAAATAAAAGTTTGCCAGGAGATTTGGGACAGTGTGCAAAAAGCCAAAGCTCCGCACGAGGAGTCTTTGCGCAAAATGGAGCGGGATATCGCCTCATTCCAATCCCGTATCAAGGCAATCAGCCAAGAAGTAGCAGTCAAGGAAAAAGCCATCAAAGAGGAAGAAGGGTTATTGTCTGAACAGCAGACACTTCTTGCCGAACGGGTGCGGTCTGCCTACATCAGAAGCTTCTCCGCCTCGCCTTATTTTGTGTTTTTTTCGAAACACAGCGATATTGGTACGAGTCTCAGGCTTTTGGTGTATCAGCAAGCTGCAGCCCAGGAAGACAGGCGGACGATTGTAGATACCATCGGGTTTATCGGCGAACTTGAAGATAAGAAAACTACCCTTGAATCTGAAAAAAAACAACTAGCGACCCTTACTTCTCAATTGGCAACTCAGGCTGAAGCGTCACGCAAATTGGTAGGGGAGGCTGCAGCTTACCAAAGCGTGTTGTCTACCAATATTGGAACTCTAACTACGAAACAAACCGCACTTCTAGCTGAACGTTCGGGGACATTTACGACCAGCGTCGGAGACGTGCCTCTTTCTGACGATCCAAATAGTGCTCCTAATTTCAATCCTGGTTTCTCACCTGCGTTTGGAGGATTTTCTTTTGGTGCCTATACTCATAGAAAAGGTATGAGTCAATACGGAGCCAAAGGCAGAGCTCAAGAAGGACAAAACGCTAAAGATATTTTGAAAGCATATTTTGGCAAAGAGCCGGTAAATAAAGATACGGGAGGCAGTCTCAATGTTACAGGCCAGGGATCAATGGAGTTTGAAGGTAAATATTTATACGGCATTGCCGAGATGCCCTCCAATTTTCCCAAAGAAGCTCTCAAAGCCCAGGCGATTGCAGCCAGATCCTATGCATATCGATATAAGCAACAAGGAAGCAGTATTTGTACGACAGAGGCGTGTCAGGTTTTTTCCATGTCAAAAGCCAATAATCCTCCGGGAGAGTGGAAATCTGCAGTTGATGAAACAAAAGGTCAAATTATTGAGGATGTGGTGACGTATTATTCTTCAACGACCGGCGGATATTCAACTACTTCAGGATGGGACACCAAATGCGGTAATCAAGGGTGTTGGACAGGGGAAGCGTATGAAAAAATAGCCAACAGCCCCTGGTTTTACAAAGGTTGGTATACGCAAGGATACTACACGTCATCTTCTAAATGTAATAGAAATCATCCTTGGTTGACTGAGGAAGAATTTACGGATATTTTAAATGCCTGGGTAGTCAGAAAGAATGGATCTGACAGTGACCGGGAGCGCATACTTCCTGTCACTATCAATAGTTGCGGAATTGGTGGAGTAACAGGCAACCCATATTCGATATCTGAGATGCGGGATAAAGCCGCAAGTCTTGGGGGTGCGTACACGTCCGTTTCTTCAGTATCAGTCAGTTACGCAACTAGCGGTTCCACTGCCAACGTGGTTTTGTCAACCAACAGAGGTAGTGTTACCATATCAGGATCAGAGTTTAAAGAAGCTTACAATTTGCGGGCTCCGGGATATATATCCATCCGCAGTCCGTTGTATAATATAGAGAAGAAATGACGCCTGACATTTTTACCAGTAATAATGAAAAGAAAACAAAGGCTCCAACCGCTTCAGGGGGGGCGTTGTCAGCTTTCATGGTGCGGCCAAAAGGCATACATTTTGAAACCCAGGAACCATTGGAAGAAGTGTTATTACTGATGCGTAGACATCCGATCACCAATGTGAGTTGGATACTGTCCGTAATCGCGCTTCTTACGGTACCTTTTTTTCTGGGACCGGTGTTTTTGGGATCCGGACTTTTAAATACTGATATGCCGGTAGGCTACTTTCTGGTTTTGCCTCTGATGTGGTTCTTGGGTACCTTTGGATATGCTTTTGCCGCATTTTTACATTGGTATTTTAATGTGTATATTGTCACCAACCATCGGATTGTGGATATCGATTGGTTGAATCTTTTGTATCGCCGGCACTCCTCAACTCAACTCGAAAAAATTCAAGATGTGACTTATAAGCAAGGGGGTATTCTTGATTCGTTTTTTGATTTTGGAACTGTTCTTATTCAGACTGCAGGAACTGATCCCAACTTTGAGTTTGAGTCAGTACCCCAACCAAACAAAGTTATGAGCCAGCTGAATGAACTGATCGAAAAGAAACCATCCTGAAGACATTATGAATCAAGAACTAATTACGGTGTTACTGGGATTTTTCCCCTGGGGATTTATGAAATTAGTTGTGTTGATTGTGCTAATAATGTATCTGATTTTTGCTGCGGTAGTTGTGCGTCAAGAACAACTGATGGCAAAAGTTTTAGAAATTCCATTTTCACCCGTACTCCGGATAGCAGCACTCGTTCATTTTGTAGCAGCTTTTGTTTTGCTTCTGTTAGCGTTGGTTCTGCTGTAGTTTTGTTATGCAACCTGCCATATCATTTACCAGTATTAGGGGTGTGCCTCATGTGGGAGGATGGTGTCAAACGGTTGTTAATGATGAGCTTTTTGTCGTGATTGAGTCATGGGGAAATGGAGCAAAAGAACAAGGTACATTGTTTGCACAAGCCATTAAAAAGAAACAACTAACACAATTAACAACTTCTCAACGCTCCTTAAAACAATTTTTTTCATTTCATAAAGATTATGGTGATCAACTTGCATTTGTTGCAGCATATATCCGTGATGACAGAATTGTTCTTTTAATACACCGGGCAGGCAGTGTTTGGATTTCCCGACAAGGAGGCGTCGCATCAATTTTGGTAAGTCAAGGCGCAGCAATTGGAACTATCAAACCCAAAGACTTGCTTCTGCTTGTCGGCAGCAGTTTATTGCAGGCCATAAAAGTTAATGGAGTAAAAACAGCGATGCTGCTGGGGGATGGCGTGTCGGCAGCCGGCGAAATAACAAAAGAACTGCAGGCTGTTGTGCCAATTCCGGCTGCAGCCGGATTGGTAATTGCTGTAGGCAATAAACTTAGTAAACAGGCAGGGTTTATAAAAAAACTCGGGCAACAATCACGGGGAATAACAGAATTCATTTCCCAAAAAATCAGACCGGTTTTGAAAAAGACATTGACCGGTAGTCAAAAACTACGGAAATCTCCTCTAATTTTGGCAGTTATGGTGTTATTGCTGCTTTTTATTGGGAGTATTATTTTGGGATTGCGTCAGAAAAATACTGATACTGAAAAAAAAATATTAGAAGTAAGTCTTGAGGAAGTTTCACATTCTCTTGAAGAAGGGGTCGCATTGGTAGATTTGAATCCTATCCGGGCTAGGCAACTATTGGATGAAGCAAAACAAAAAATTGAAACCGAGCTGCAAAAAACAAGTGATGCCAAAACAAAGCGCCGGTTGGAAGACGTTTTAACCAAAATTGAGACAGGGATTCAACTTGCGCTACATAAGTATGACGTCAAACTTACTCCGTTTTTTGAATTTTCACTTATCAAACCGGGAGCAAAAGGAGATGATGTGGCGCTTTATCAAGATGTGGTTGGGGTTTTGGACAGGGCGACTAACGCGGTATATACCATTTCGCTTGCGACCAAGTCTTCACGCATAGTTGCGGGAGGCGGATCCTTGGAAGGAGCGACACAAATTTCAATTCACGGTGAAGATATATATGTATTAGGTGCGGGAATTAGCCGCGTGGTTGTTCCTGGGGGGGAGCTGAAGACGGTAGTTACCGGAGACGAAGAATGGGGCCAAATACAGGACATGGTTGCTTTTGCCGGAAACATATACCTGCTTGATCCGCAAAAAGGGAAAATTTGGAAATATGTAAGAACTGACTCCGGGTTTTCGACAGGCCAGAGCTATTTACTGGCTGATGCCCTTTCAAATTTGCAAAATTCCCAACAAATTGCAGTAGACGGATCCGTTTGGATTGCCAGGCGGGGTGAGATAGTCAGATTTGTAGGCGGCGAGGAAACTGCTTGGAAAATAAAAGGACTTGATGAAAACTTTGGTCAAAATATTCGTATATATGCAGACGATTCAACGGTCAATATTTATATTCTTGATAGTGATAATAAACGGGTGGCGGTTTTAAATAAAGATGGAACGTATCTTTCGCAATACCACTGGAACGAATCAATGCCAATTAGTTCATTGGTAGTATCGGAGGTGTTGAAAAAAATCATCCTCCTTTCTTCTGATACAATGTACGCGATTGAACTGAAATAGCAAAGAGCATGAAAGTTATCAACCGTTCCGCATTCCATGATTACACCGTTATCAATCGGTTTGAAGCAGGCATCAAACTCACAGGCGCTGAGGTTAAGAGTGCAAAAGGTAGTCATGTGTCTCTGGTTGGTGCGTTTATTCGGATCATGGGGACTGAAGTCTATCTGATAAATGCCCAAATTCACCCTTACAGTTTTGCGAAAATTGAGGGTTACGATCCCAGGCGGACCAGAAAACTCCTGCTATCCAAAAAAGAAATCTTGTCACTCAAAGTCAAAATTGAAGGTGCAAATCTGACCCTTATACCTTTGTCTCTTTATACATCTCACGGATTAGTTAAAGTCGAGGTTGGTCTCGTTCGCGGAAAGAAGCAATATGAAAAACGGGAAACTCTCAAAAAACGTGATGCGCTTCGTGAGCTTGAGCTGGATTATCGCAATAAAATTGACTAAATATGGTGGAGCACAGCGAACGAAGTTTATCTCTTCCAAAAGGAGCCGCTAGGAGTAGTGGGATAATTTTTTATATTAACCTCTTATTTCGAAACGCTAGTCCGGAAGAAGATTTAAGATACTTTTCAAAATCAGTTGCTCTCTTTTGAGTAGTAAACGCTGAATAGTAAATTAATTTTACAGGTCTGTGGTTTTTAGTTGAGCTAATAGATCCTTCATTATGAGCCTTTATTCTATTTTTTAAATCAGACGAATAACCGATGTAATATGATTTGTCTGAAAGTTGTAAAATGTAAGTGTAATACACTAATTTAGTTTAACAAAAGTGGCACTTCGCATAAGCTTCGCGCCACACACTTCACTTACTGATTTTATATTTTGAATTATCAATTAAATATGGTTTACCACGCGGAACTCTTTACTGAAAGTAAAGAGTGAAGTGTGGAGATGGAGGGAATTGAACCCTCGTGCGAAATTAACTTTCAAAAACTTCTACAAGCGTAGTTCGTTGTAATGATTTTCTTCTTACATGTCCCAACGAACAATCAATGTAAAAAGTAAGACAAAGTCTTTTCCCGATAATTTGTCATGTTATCAGGAGCATCCTGACTGTGTTTCCACCTATCAAGCTCCACCAGGAAAGAAACTCGATAAATGCCAGCTTAAACTGTTAAAGCTAAAGCTGGTCGAAGCATTCCGAGTTCTGCAAGAATTTCGTCCCGCATAGTTCGGAGAGCTGCGAGTCTGCTAGATTTGTTAGCAGTTATATTTTGACACATTTTACGAGATTGGTCATTCTCGGCTTGCAGTTTTTAAAGAGCTGATTCCGGCGATGCCGTGCATCCCCAAGGCCTATATTATAGCAAAAAATACAAGTCAAAGCTATCTCCCCTTAATCTTTCACCACATATGCGACAACAGTAAGTAAACTGTTGTTATGAGAGTAAAGCCAAAAGAAATTATCTTAAGATTTAAAGTAACGGGATCAGTAAGAGAAACAGCACAAAGTCTTAAGATTCATCGTTCAACGGTATACCGGTGGATTTTCCGTGCTCGAACGTATAGAGGATATTTGAGTACCAATGGACTTAAAAGGAAATCTACTAAACCAAAAACAATACACTGTGCTCTTAGTGTCCAGAGTGCATCTGGTATCATTTCCCTAAGAAAAGAAACGGGATATGCAGCAGTTAAACTTAAGACACAACTTAATCTTTCAGCTTCACCCAGTACTATTCATCGACTGCTTAAAAGAAAACAGTTACTTAATCAGTATGGTAATCACATTCGACCTCGGTACCAACAAACAACACATATGCATGTTAAAAACGTAACTACGATTGGATACCTACAAATGGACGTGAAATATATTACTCCAGAACTCTCAGGTCTTACCTGGACCTGTTTTGAATATGCAGTCATAGATATTTACTCTCGGTACAAAGAAGCTGTTATCTTAAACCAGTTAGACCAAGATGGAGCAATGAGTGCATTACTCCTCATCATTTCAAGACTGCCGTTTAAACCGGTCTTTATCCAAACAGATAATGGACTTGAGTTTCAAGGTAGGTTTCATGAACTTACGCAAGATATTAATCTCACCCACCACTACATTCACAAAAGCACTCCTAATGAAAATGCAGTGATTGAACGGTCATTTAGGACTGATGAAGAGGAATTTTTCTTTCGAATGAAGCGGGCGCCCCTGCATTACGACGAATTGAGAGAGTGGTTTGCCACATACTTACACAAATACAATACTTGGAGGCCACATTTGGGAATTGGATTACTAACACCGTACAAACGCATTCAATTGTCGCAGATGTCTTGAGAGATTAAGTCTCCCCGGTACGGAGGGTAACAGTTCAGACTTCCGATAGTTTATTCTTCGAACGAGGCCAATAGCTGAAGTGAGAAGTTCTCTCCGTCAGCTGACGGATCGAACAATAACGTTTCTATCGGAAGAATGAATAGTTACTACGGAGGCTGTTAAGATTATACTAAAAACATGAATTTCCTATTGGATTTCCTGTTTCCCCGCCGCTGTGTGGGGTGCGGAAGGATTGGAAGATATATTTGTAACATTTGCCGAAAAACTCTCATTTTAAGTGAAACCAGATGTGCTGAGTGTGACAGGCCGGCAATCGATGGTCTTACGCATCCCATATGTCGTAGACCATGGGGGATTGATGGTTTAACCACCGTATTTCGTTACGAAAAAGTTGTCAAAAGGGCGATTAAGCAACTTAAATACCGGTTTGTATCCGATGAAGCGGAAACGCTTATTTCGCTCATTCCTCGGCAGATTTTTGCCGCAATCCCACTTGATGATAATTGGGTCATTTCACCAATCCCGCTGCATGATGACAGACTCAAATGGCGCGGGTTTAACCAGGCAGAAAAACTAGGGCATTTTTTAGGCGCGCGTCTAAAGCTGCCGGTTGTCGATGGATTGATGGTTAGACATAAGAAGCGCTTTCCGCAAGCTGATATAGAGAAGCGGGAAGAACGCATCAAAAACGCGGAAGGATTATTTACCATCTCTTCCAAGTTCCAAATTTCCAAGCAATTAAACATCTTATTGGTTGATGATGTGTGGACGACCGGAGCGACCATGAAAGCAGCGGTAAAAGTTCTAAAAAAAGCAGGAGTTAAAGGTGTTTGGGGGATGACGTTGGCGAGATGACTTCATTCTATTATTCAATTTTCAATAATTTTGCCAGCTGGGTGGTTGAGGGTGTGGAGATTTTGGGAATGACGATAATTTCTGCACCGACCGCATTTGCCTGCTGTCGTTTATTCTTTAGCAGCGGATCACTTTGGGTGATGGCTATAAAATGCGGATGCACAAGTTTCACCAGATCAAAATATTCCTGATCCGAGGTAAAATAGGGGAGAAGCAGTACAAAATCAACTGCTTCAAGATTTGCCAGGACTTCAGCCCGCTCATTTTGTTTGTGAATTGGCCGTAAATGCCCTTTGTGCTTTTTAAGCGTTTCATCACTTTCCAGAGCAACTATAACGCGCCCATATTTTTTGGCTGCCTTAAGAAAGCGCACATGACCAAGATGCAGAATATCAAAACAACCGCCGACTAAGACTTTGTGGTCTTTACTTAGGTGATTTACTAATTTTGAAAGATCCTTAAAGTCGACTATTTTATGCATAATGTAGCGTTTATGAATTTTTTGCGCTGATTACCTAAATGCTAATTTGGTCCGGTACCGCGTAAATATACAGCTTGCCAGGGAACAAAATTTGAGTAAAATGATTTTTTAAAGAGTTCTTCCCCATCCTTTTTGACAGCATAGTCAAAAGTTGCCTTGATGCCCGGATTTGACCAATCTACCTGCTTAACTTGTCCCGTGGGAATAGTCGGATCATCCTGATAAAGGTCGGGCGGAGCGGGTTTCGGATCCCAAAGCCTGACCGGGGAAATTTCTGCAGTTCGGCCATCAGGTTGCCCATAAAGTTCAAACACTAGTTGCATATTCTTGGTATCGGTTTTTGCCTGGATCAATATATGGGCCGGAGTATCATTTTTGATTTTGAGATCGTAAGAAGGTGCATAAACAGTCGCATCAAATCCGGG
>CAYHKY010000004.1:0-32995 GCA_964357355.1 uncultured Gammaproteobacteria bacterium
TCCTCCTATACACATAGCCTACAAGATTACTAATTACGCAGCAAGTCTATTATATTGTCAAAAAGGCTATAAAGTGGGATAATTCCTTCTTAAATGACAGGCGAGACTAGCAAATATTCCCCAGCCAAAGATCAGTATTTTACCGCAAAAGTCCTGGCTAAAATTCACCCTCTTTTTGGAGAACGGGGTAAAATGGCTATAGGAATTTATACATATTTTAGATGGTTGGATGATACTTTGGATGAACCAAGTCAACTGACCCAAACGCAAAAACTCGAAATTTTGGACAGACAGCGACGATTAATAACCGGAGAAATTTTCCAACAGCGTACAAATATGGAAATATTCTATATGTCCTTACCCTGGAGCGCTGTCCGTGATCCGCATTCCCAGTTAACAATGCAAATGATAGGGATTATTGATTCATTTGTGAATGACGTCAGACATCAGGGTTGTTTGCCGAGAACAAAAAAAGAAATTGCAGATCATTACATAAAAACATTATTTCATTCGTTCTCCACCATGAATATAGTATTAAATGGAAATGTTCCGCAACAATCAGAAGGACTAATGACGTTTTTAAAAGCATGGAGTGAAATTGCTTCTTTAAAGGATTTAGAAAAAGATCTACAAGTGTATATGCTTCAAGTTGGTTTTGAGAAAAATGAAGCAGAGCAAATAACAGAAATCCCGACTCCCGCTGAAAGGAGAGTAGAAGCAATAAGAATTTATGATCGCCAACGATTTTACGCTGAAAAATACAAAGCATTGGCAGAATTGATAAATTCCAGTATGTCTTTAAAAGACTTAAACTTTCCTTTTTGGCAAACTGCCTTAAGCTTACTTTACATGCAGCGTGCTTATTTAAAAACTTGGTTTACCGTTCGATATCCCAAAAATGAGATACTTAGTAAAATGAAAAGAGAAGGTCTAAAAGTAAAAGTAAAAAGATTAATTCAACAAGACAAAAAGTCTTACATATAAGGAAAGTAACGGTCAGAAATTAGCAGGTACAAAATGCTGAGTCTTAATATTTCGCCAGGTCTTCAATTTAGCCGTTTTTCTGTTCTTTTAATTGGGATTTAACCCAAAATTCAGTTTCCCGCGCATTTAAATACTCATCATGAAGTTTTTGAGTAGTACGTAATTCCATCAATAAGCACTTTCCTAACTATATTTACATTACCTTTAACTACATTTTCATCAGCGGAAACTATTTTGATACTCTTAATCTTCGGTATTACTGTAATTCCCTTTAGTAAAACATTCGTTAAAATTGAAGTCGATGTTTCATGTCTATTGAGAAATATACGTTTATAATCTTCTGGGGATAAATCACGGTCTGTTTGCCAATAGAAGCAATTTTGCCTGTTTGTAAGGTCAATCATATACCAACGAATTATAGCAGAAGTCGGTGAGCTTTAAAGCGGAAATAAGTTGTTTTATGTGACTGGAAATCCTAGTACACCGACGCGTACCATGTTCGAACTCTTTTATGAACTTTTTAACTTTATAAATACACACAGATTAGTGCTTGAGGGTATTTAGCTATTTTTCAAATATTTGGAGAAATTGATCCGCATTTAAGATTTTTATTCTTTTGTAATTCCTAAGTTGTAATAATTCTCTATCACCGGTTATTATATATTGACATTGTCCTGTAGAAGCTGCTTCAAGAACTCTATTATCAGGTTCATCTTTTAAGATATGAAGAGAGACTTTTGGATTAACAAGTTTTGTTTTTCTTTTAATTAATATTTGTATTTTCTCGCACTTCTCCGCTAATAATGGGAACTTTTTGAAAATTATATCTTGAAATTCTACCATTAAAACAGGAGAGGTTATAGCTTGAATTTGTTTATTTAAGACCAATTGAAGAATTTTTCTAGGTTTACCCCCAAATCCTATTGCGGAAATTAAAATATTTGTATCAAGAATTACCTTTAATTTACTTTTGTTTGTGTCTATACTCATACACCATTCTGCTAATTTCATCTTCGTCTTTAATCCCCATTTCTTGCATTACTTTTTCACCAAGCTTAAATATTTCCTCCCATTCACTTTTGTCCTCCAAATATACCCTCAGAGCTTCACGAATGAGTTCGCTACGGTTTCTATATTCCTTTTTAGCAACAAGATCTACTTTTTTAAGTAAATCTATAGGAAGTGCTATATTAAGTGTTTGTGTGTACATATACAATTATTGTATATTATTTGTATATTTTGTCAATTGTACCCCGTGCCGGATTTAGCCAAGGCCACTCACCAGCACTAATGCTCTCCTTCGATTTTACTCAGGATCGCAAAGTGCTGGATTGCGAACCGGTATCCGGTTCTCATCCGAATAAGTACCCCGTGCCGGATTCGAACCGGCGATTCTCTGGCTGAAAACCAGATGTCCTAGGCCGCTAGACGAACGGGGCACAAAAATATTAAAGATCAAATCATTAAAAAACCAAATTTAAAAGAAAGTTTTCGATTTAACTTGTCAAGTATATACAATCACTTATAAAATACTCTTTCCCCCACATTTTATCAAATTCAGCACAAAGTAACAAAATTTATCTTATACCACAACCACAACTCCCCTCCTCCGGCAGGGGAGTATAGATGTTTAGAGAAAACATAATCTGTTGTATTACTTATTTTCCAAACGATTTCTCAGTCCGTGAAGCACGTCTCTGGCTGTGTCCTGACCACCCAATCCAAACGCCAACCCACCAGCCAGTGCCAACATTGCTACAACTCCGGTAAATAGTATACGGATCAGGTCTGCTGCTACATCTAATTGATGCAGTACTAATAGTGTTGTAAACACATAGATACTGTATCGGGCCATTGTTGCCAACACTCCCGCAGAATGCGTACCCAACCCTTTTGCCCCGTGCCGTACTACTTCAGAAACCAGATTTCCTATAACCACACCTACCAACCCCATGACAACTGCGATAAAGACATTTGGTAAGTACAAAAGCAATTGATTTAGGACATCTCCGACTTTTCGGATACCCCAGGTCTCAACTGCGGCAACTAAAAACAGGATCATGACCGTCCACCGCAACAATTCTCCAAATAACTCCGGCCAAACCTTGAGGTCAAAGCCTGTAGGTACATTGGCATCTTTTGCGATTTTATCTAGTTTCAAGAAGTTGAAAAATCCACTTACGACCTGTTTCACTATGCCTGAAACCAACATACCAACTAACAAAAGGAGTAACCCGGCTATAAATTGCGGTAAATAGAGTGCTAAACCCGTAAAAAAACTCGATATAATCGAAGTTACCAATTGAGGAACGTTCACCATTTATTTCACCTCCCTTACTCAGTCATGGCCTTAAAAGGCCTCATCCAGCTTAGGGAGTAACCGAGGTAGTTGTCAAGAAGAGATTTCCAATGAAACGCTGGAAATCAGGCAACATATTGTGTTCGTATGTCTAAATCATTTCACATCTATATTTGAGCATAGCCTACATACTTGAATTTGTTCCCTGCCTCGCCGGCAGGCAGGCGGCGATATACCCTTTTAAGCTGCTATTGTTCCGATTAAATCGGGACAAACCAGCGTAAGACGGGTATAAAAGTAAATGATCGGAAACCTGTGTTAATTCACTGTATGTATACGGTTCAAATTTCCTGAGATAAAAAACTCAGCTTCTCCCCGATATTTATTTCACAGCCTTCTGCCCATGCAGGCTTGTTAAGTAATTAGATTTCATGTATAATCCTATAATCATTTTATGTGGGATACATAACAGTTATTTTTATTACTTAATTTTATGGCAAAACTTGATGTCATTATTCCTGTAAAAAACGAAGCTCACAATCTCGCGGAACTCGTTTACCGGACGAGTTTAGCGTTAAATAAGGCTGAAGTAACTTTTCGTTTGATTTTTGTTGATGACCATTCTATTGACCAAACAGAAAATTTGCTAAACACGCTAAAAGATAAATATCCCATAATTTATCACAAAAAGATTGGCAAACCCGGAAAAGCCTATTCCATAATAGAAGGGGCAAAATTGGCCGAAACTGAATTCGTCGTGATGCTTGACGCAGATCTCCAATATCCGCCAGAAGCCATACCCAAAATGTTTGCAGAAACCGAACATTTCGGCGTTGTGGTAGGCAACCGCTTGTCTTATAAGGGTTCGCTTATCCGTAAAATGTCTTCACGTCTCAATGCATTTCTTTTCGGAAGGATGCTTTTTGGACTACGAGTCGACGTCCAATCAGGCCTAAAAATCTTTCGCCGGGACATTATAGATAACCTGGACCACCGGTTTCTAAACCCATGGTCATTTGATATTCCGCTATTGGTAACCGCGCGGGAACTGGGATTAACAATTGGAGCTATACCAATCCAGTTTGAAGGCCGCAGGAACGGCAAATCAAAAATTTCATTTTTTAGAACAGCACACCAAATAGCCACCAGCGCACTCGGAATGAAGTTTTTCCGGAAGCGTTTCTATCACATCAAAAGCAGCAAAACAATAAATATGTTGGGAGCCGGAATTGCCTTCAAGCGAAAACGCTACATCACTCATTCTACCCTGTCACACAATAAATCAGCTCTGGAAACATTTACCTTCATGCAATTATTTGTATTGATGTTGGTAACAGGCTTTGCTTTGGGCAACCTGATACTTCAACCCATAATGACATTATCCGTAATAGTCGCAATATTGTCAGCGATTTATTTCTTGGATGCGGTATTTAACGCAATTGTCACATTCAAAAGTCTGCATTTTCCTCCGGAAATCGCGGTGTCTCAGGAAGAAATCCTAAAACTTGAAACTAAGATTCTCCCAACATACACCATTCTTTGCCCTCTTTATCGGGAAGCCCACGTGTTACCCCAATTTCTTTCCGCAATTAACGAAATAGACTGGCCGAAACACCGACTTGACGTACTCCTGCTTCTTGAAGCCGACGATCAGGAAACCATTTCCGCCGTTTTTAACATGCAATTACCTGATTACCTCAGGACGCTGATAGTTCCCGATTCCCGACCGAAAACCAAACCAAAAGCGCTTAACTTCGGGCTTGCGCACGCCAAAGGTAAATTCACCGTCATTTATGACGCTGAAGACAGGCCTGACCCCTTGCAATTAAAGAAAGCGTATCTTGGTTTCGGAAAATTACCGGCAAATGTAGCCTGTCTCCAGGCAAAACTGAATTATTTCAACCCACACCAAAATCTTTTGACACGCCTGTTTACCGCTGAATATTCATTGTGGTTTGATGTGATATTACCGGGGCTTCAATCCATAGACACTGCCATCCCGCTGGGCGGAACCAGTAACCACTTCCGGACCGAAACACTAAAACAATTATTGGGATGGGATGCATTTAACGTCACTGAAGACGCTGACCTTGGTGCCCGGCTTTTTGCCGATGGATACAAAACTGCTATTTTTGACTCTACGACTTTGGAAGAAGCCAACTCCTCGCTCTCAAACTGGATCAGGCAACGTTCACGCTGGATAAAAGGGTATTTTCAGACTTACCTGGTACATACGCGCCATCCTCTTACATTGTGGCGGAAATACGGAATTCATGCATTCATTTTTCAACTGGTTATCGGACTGCGTATATCATTCATGCTGATAAATCCCATTTTGTGGGTCGCTACAATCTCTTATTTCGTCTTTTACAGACACGTCGGACCGTTTATAGAATCGCTTTACCCGGCAGGTGTTTTTTATATGGCTGCAATTTCTCTCGTTTTTGGCAACTTTCTTTATCTCTATAGCTATATGATTGGGACAGCCAAAAGAGAACACTGGACAGTTGTCAAATACGTCTTCTTGATCCCCATATACTGGCTGATGGTTTCGGTTGCCGCGGTGGTAGCATTTGTGCAGCTATTTACCAAACCGCATTACTGGGAAAAAACGCACCATGGATTGGATCTAGGTAAGCATTTTACTAAGGATGCAGATATTGCTCATGCACGTAGGCAATTGTCCCTGGGTGCCAGAGTCGGTGGTAAAAAATTAAATTATGCTTCACTTATCGCCGGCGGAAGCATCCTAGTATTGGCTAACGGCCTGGTAAATATCATCAATTTCGTAAACAGCGCATATCTCGGGCGGACGCTGACATTGGAAGAGTTCGGTCTCGTTACTACCTTCGGAGGCTTTCTCCAAGTTGCCAGCGTTTTTATAGTCGCATTCGGATCAACCATGACTCACCGCAGCGCGTATCTTCTGGGTAAATTTGGCAAACCGATCAGAGAGTTCTTGATTCGTTCACAAAAAATTGCCCTCAGGGCAGCATTGATCGTTACGGGAGTATGGTTGATGACACTTCCATATCTCAAACCATATTTTAATACGCAAAGTTTTATGCCGTTTTTACTTTTTACCCCCGTATGGCTAGTAGGCACAATCGCTGCCGTAATCAACGGGTTCCTGTTTGGCAATCTTTACTTTATGGCACTTGCAGGCATCGTCGTAATTGAAGCACTCATCAAATTGGGCCTTGCAGTAATATTCACTCTTTCAGGCAACGGATCACTGGTATATGCTTCCATCCCCATCTCAATGTCGGTGGCAACCATTTTGTCGCTTTTAGTCTTGCGTTCTGTTCCGTTACAATCCGTCTCAGAGAAGCCGGAACAAACCAGATTTCCCCGGAAGTTTTTTGGAGTTGCCGTACTCAACAGAGTCACTGCTGCTCTCTTTTTGAGCTTGGATGTCATTCTTGCCCGGCATTACCTGTCACCTCTTGAATCCGGCCAGTACGCACTCATCTCACTTGTCGGCAAAATGGTATATTTCGCGACCACCTTGTTTTCCCAATTTATAAATCCTTTGGTAAGCAGAGCAGAAGGCGAAGGAAAAGGAACCGAGCACACTTTTTACCGGCTGCTCACTATCGTAACGCTTTCGGCAACGGCTGCCTTTTTCCTGGTCGGTTTCTTTAGTGACATTACGGTGCCAGTTCTTTTCGGACCTCGTACCCATGAAATCTTAAATTATTTACCGATGTACGCGCTCTCAATGGTATATTTTTCACTTGCGACATCCATCACCGGATATCACCAGGCAAAACGGCAATACTTACCTACCATATCAAGCTTCATCCTGACGCTGGTTCCGGTCTTCTTCCTAATGTCAATTCACGCCAGGATTGAACAATTTGTACAAATAATGACAGCCTCGAGCGCCCTTTTGTTTGTAAACGCGTTTATCGTACATATTTTTTATCAGCCGATAAGTGCTTTCGTCGCAGATATAAAGGACCTTTTCGGACTATCCAGAGAAAGTCCAGATCTCAAACGCCAGATTCCGGCAGAACTGCGCATACTTATTTTTAACTGGCGTGACACCAGGCATAAATGGGCCGGAGGAGCTGAGAGTTATTTGCATAAAATTGCCAAACAGTTGGTTCTTAAAGGACATAAAGTTACCGTATTTTGCGGAAATGACAGATTGAATCCCCGTAATGAAGTAGTTGACGGAGTGCAGATCGTCCGCCGGGGAGGGTTTTATACCGTATATCTTTGGGCTTTTCTATATTATATGCTCAAATTTAGGGGATTATTTGACGTGGTCATCGACAGTGAAAACGGAGTTCCTTTCTTCACGCCTCTTTACGTAGAAAAGCCGGTATTCCTCTTAATCCACCACATACACCAGGAAGTTTTTCAAAAACATCTGAGATTCCCTTTTTCACAAATCGCCCGGTTCGTCGAATCAAAACTTATGCCGCTTGTATACCGTAATCGCAAAATTATTACCGTTTCCTCCTCTTCAAAAGAGGAAATTGTAGATTTGGGACTGGGTAAATCTGAACATATCGACATCATCAATCCGGGATTGGATTTAGAAGAATTTGTAGAAGTAAGAAAAACAGCCCATCCGCAACTGACTTATCTCGGACGGTTGAAGCCTTACAAGAATATTGATGTTTTACTACGTGCGTATGCAAAAATCATACCGGATTTCCCATCTGCCAAACTCGTCATCGCCGGTGAAGGTGAATCGTTTGACATGCTCAAAGAGTTATCTACAAAACTTAAAATAGATACTAATACCGTGTTTACCGGACGAGTCAGTGAGGATGAAAAACGGCAAATTCTTGGAGCTTCGTGGGCACTTGTTCAACCCTCGTCAATCGAAGGGTGGGGTCTAACTGTGATTGAAGCTAATGCAGCGGGCACTCCGGTTGTTGCCTCAGATGTTTCCGGATTACGGGATTCGGTGGTAAATGGAATTACCGGAATCCTTGTGACACCCCAAAATGACCAGCTTTTAACAAATGCAATTTTGGATATGATCCAAAAACGGACGCTCAGAACGACTCTCTCAAAAAATGCGATGGAATGGGCGCGGGGATTTAGTTGGGCTTCTAGTGCCGATAAATTCCGAGGGATTATAGTGAAAGCTTTGATTAGGCAAAATCTCATGCCCTTGGCCGGAAAAATTGCATTTATAAAGAAATAAATATATGTACTTAACTACTGAAATTCTAAAAAAATCAATAAATCAAATTTCTGACAGATTATTGCTGGGGGAAAAGCCCAAATTGCAGTGTGCCAGTCTCTTTGAATTATTTTGGGGGTGTCTGGTTTCAGTTGGACAAAGACTTTTCGGATCACCTAAGATCATTATGCCAAGACGTTGTATAGCGGATTACCGACTGGTCAATCCAATTACAAAAATCAACCAACCCACTAATTTTTCAATAGGAATGTACGCCAAAAATGGTAAAAAGTTCTTTATAAAAACCTGGACGGGTAGGCTGAAAAATATGGAATATAATACCCTTATCAATGAATACGTGCTTTCTACCTTTATTAAGGGCAGACTGAAAAATCTGCATAAACATATCAAAATTAAAATACCAACTCCGGTAGAACATATTTCTACGAAAAGCTCATTTTCAGTTGTTTACGAGTATATCAGTGGTCCGTCTCTGGCCGATCTACAACTTTCACAGCAGATTAAAGTATTGACCCGGACACTCTCGGAATTCAAGATTCTGACCAAATCTATGACCAAAGAAGAATTGAATAGTTTTCCTAAACGATCAAAATTATTCTATCTTTTGGCACTCCCAATACATGTTCTGATTTCAACACTACATGATTTTGAGCTCCTGCCGTACGTTTTAGTTGAAGCAGCCCGGTCTCTTCGACTGTATCCATCCTTGAAAAAAACGCCGTTGACACTAGCTCATCGGGATCTGATACCCGAAAATATCATATTACATAAGGAACATCCTTACCTCATAGACTGCGGGTCTTTTGTTTTGACTCATCCGGACTACGACTTGGCCTATCTGGCCGTAAGGCCTCTTTCTACAGAATTATACTTGATGATTTCCCGGCAGACTTCGCATTATGTGCGTAAGTTTTTTAAGGCCTTTATAAACGTGCAGTTTGCCCAAGCTCATCAGTTTGAACGGAAGATGTATATAAGTACAATCGGAGGTTTTAATTATGCAAAATAATAGAACTACGGTCACGATCGGAATACCGGTTCATAACGAGGCGAAAAATATTAAGTATCTAATAAAATCAATTATGCGGCAAAAAGGCATATCTTTTAAAATCCAAAAAATAATCGTTGCCTGTGACGGTTGTACGGATAACACTGTCGAAAAAGTGAACAGTCTGCACTCAAAGCATATTCCTATTACAATTTTGGAAGATGATAAGCGTTTAGGAAAGATGGACCGCCTCAACCAGATTTACGCATTAAATACCAGCGAAATATTGATCACGCTTGATGCGGACCTCGTGCTCTTAGGTAATAATGCGATTCAAAATGTTCTCATGGCATTTGCCGATCCGAATGTTGTAATTGCTGTCTTTCATCAGGAACCTATACCGTCAGACTCATTTTTCGGGAATGTTTTTCGAGCATCTGATCTGTTTTGGATTGAAACGCGAAAATATTTAAATTATGGAGACCATATACAAAATTTACAAGGTTCGGCAACCGCAATGCGCAAAATTGTGGCTGATCACGTCCACTATCCGTCATGGCTTAATACCGATGCCGAATATCTTTATGTAAAGGCAAAAAAATTAGGAAAATTTAAATATGCATATGATGCTAAAGCTGCTTATAGAGCGCCGGATACATTTAATGACTTTTGGTCTATCGGAAGCCGTGCGATTTTCTATCGAAAAAAACCACTAGAAGTAATTGAAGATAAAAATAATAAAACTTTTAAAATTCCGTGGAAGTATAAAATAATGGGAATTGCGCGTACTTTTTGGAAATTTCCTTTGTACACCACGTTTGCACTATTTTTTAATGTGCTGGTCCGACTTTTACCCAAGAAAAATCAAGAAGTCAAATCAAAAACCTGGGAAATGGCGCAATCTGCCAGGAAGGCGATCAAAATATGAAAAAACTATCCCAGACGCTCACTATCACGGTTGGCATACCTACCTGTTATGGCGGAAAATCATTGGTCAGAGTCGTCAAGAGTATTCGCGCGTCTAAAAAGATTGCACCTTTTACTTTTTTCGTGGTAGCTGACAGTACCCCAATTCCCATTTCGATAAAAAATCAACTTCAAGGCCTGGGCGTTAAATTAACAGAAAATTCGACTCCAGCGAGTCAAATAATTAAAGTCAAACAAATGATCACCCAAACGACGAGTGATATATTCGTTTTTACCCAGGATGATGTCCGGTTTGACCCGGAAGCTCTTTACGAGATAAAAAAAATATTTGTCCAAAACCCTTCGATCACCATGGTTGGAGCAAAAATACTTCCGGAACCGCCAACTTCTTATTTCGAACGGATTATATGCGTCGGATTGTCAATTGTTTCCGATATCGCTTCTGGGTGGAACGGCGGAAACAATTATCTTGCTGCAAACGGCCGCTGCCTGGCATTTCGAGTTTCCCATTTACGAAAAATGGATATTCCCGACAAACTGGTAAATACCGATGCTTACCTTTTTTTCGAAAATGCACGAAAGGGCGGATACTTTGCGGTAGCGGAAAATGCTATAGTATATAATCCAAACCCAACATCATTCTCCGAACAGCTTCGGCAAACAGAACGCTTCCTATATTCTAAACGTGAGCTTTCACTGCATTTTAACCATACGATCGATTCTCAATACCAAATTCCCAGGTTGTTGTTTATACATACAATGCTCAAATTGTTTTTTGCCAGTCCCATAATGTTTTGCCTTTATCTAGGGATTTATTTCCTGGGAAATTTAAAAATTGTATTTTTTCCTAAAGATTTGACACCGATGTGGAAGGTCAATATATCAACTAAACTCGATACTTAAATAACATGAAAATTATATATTTTGGGTCTATAGATAAAAATTTCACTAACAATCAGATTTTTTGGCGCGGATTCACCCAAAATCAGGTGGATATCGTGGATTTGGTTGTGAATACGCCAATTACTCCGCTCAACTATGTTGAAGACACAAACGTCAGATCGTTAATTAAAAGAGTAATAAATAAGTTTGCAGTCCTTCCGCTCGTTTTCAAAAAATGGCATGACATGAAGGGGGCAAACGCAGTGTTTGTAGGCTACCCAGGGCATTTTGACATTCCGCTTGCCTATATCGTTTCCAGAATACTGGGAATTCCATTGGTTTTTTATCCGGTACTTATCCTGTCTGTGACTTTTCGCGACGATATCAAATTATTTACCGGTCCTTCATGGAAACTAATTTTCTTAACCCAATTTGAACGGATGATGTACCGACTCTGCGACCTCATCATTGCCGACGGTCCGTTTCAACTTAACACATTTAATACAGAATTTGGCGTACCTTCAAAAAAACTTCATTATGTCTATACGGGAGCAAATGACGCGCTTTATCAATATGCACCGATCAATGACCTGAAATCCCCTTTTAATGTAGTTTATTACGGTATGTATACACCACTGCACGGCGTTGAATATATCCTCAAAGCAGCCAAAATATTAATAAATCATCCGAAAATCGTATTTCAGATGGTCGGCAACGGTAAGATTTATAAAGAAATGCGTCAATTGGCTAAAGATTTACAAGTAGTCAATGTACAGTTCTATCCTGGTATCCGCGAATCTCAGGCAAAACCTCTGCTTGCTAAAGCATGGGTGTTTTTGGGTCTTTTTGCAGACTCACCGTCAGTGAAACGGCAAATTGCTAATAAAGTATTCCAAGGTATGGCGATGGGTAAAACTGTTATCACGGCAGATACTCCAATTATCAGGACAGCCTTAAAACCAAATAAAAATGTTAGTCTTGTCCCAGCAGCTAGCCCTCAGGCACTGGCTAATGCCATTTTAAAGCTGCAACAAAATCGCTATTTGGCTCAAAGTATTGGTAAAGTAGCCAGGCTGACTTTTGAGCAGGAATTTACTCCTAAAATAGTCACCGGAAAAATAATCCAAATAATTAAGGCTTATAATACGAATAAGAGGTTTGCTAGCAGCTAATTGACGTATAAAATTAAATAACCTATAATACATTACTTATGAAAACAGTTATACTCGCAGGGGGTTTTGGTACCAGGCTCTCGGAGGAAACGGGAATACGCCCCAAACCAATGGTCGAAGTCGGGGGTAAACCGATGCTCTGGCATATCATGAAAACTTATTCCCATTGGGGCATCAATGATTTCATCATCTGTTGCGGTTATAAAAGCCATTACATCAAAGATTATTTCGCTAATTACCATCTCCAACAAGCCGATATCACTTTTGATCTGGGTACCCATACTCAAAAAGTACTTCGTAATGGCAGCGAAAACTGGCGGGTAACATTGATCGAAACCGGAGAAGATTCGATGACCGGCGGCAGGCTCAAACGAGTCAAAGAATACGTCGGAAATGAAACGTTCTGTTTTACTTATGGCGATGGCGTGACCGATCTCAATATCAGGAAACTGATTGAATTTCACAAGGCTCAAAAAGCAGCTGCAACTATGACCGCTGTACAACCGCCTGGTAGATTCGGCGCTTTTACCATGTCCGAAGACCAGACCAAAATCATGAGTTTCCATGAAAAACCCCGCGGGGATGGTGCGTGGATAAACGGCGGTTACTTCGTATTGGAACCTGTCGTATTTGACTACATTGAAGGGGATGCGTCAGTGTGGGAACAAGAACCGCTGAAAAATTTAGCACATGCGGGAAAACTGGCAGCATACAAACATAGCGGGTATTGGCAAAATATGGATACTTTAAGGGATAAAATGTCGCTGGATAAATTGTGGAATGAAAATAAAGCCCTTTGGAAAGTTTGGAAGTAACACGGCAGTGTCATCCCGGTCTTTGAGCCGGGATCAATTTAAACTATGAAAATTCTTGTCACCGGTAACGAAGGATATATCGGAACAATTCTCGCACAGAAGTTGGTAAATGCAGGTTTTGAGGTGGCCGGATATGACACGGGCTATTATAACGCCGGGTGGCTTTATGACGGCGTCAATAAATTAACCCAGGTGATCAAAAAGGACATACGGGACGTAACTCTTCCGGACCTAATTGGTTTTGATGTGATAGTCCATCTGGCTGAACTTTCCAATGATCCCCTGGGCCAGAATGATCCTGGGCTAACGTTTGAAATAAATCACCATGGGACAGTCAAACTGATTGATACAGCCAAAAAAGCCGGAGTTGCCCGTTTTATTTATTTTTCCTCATGCTCAGTGTACGGAGCATCCGACCAATATGTTGACGAAACCTCCCCCACACATCCCCTAACCGCTTATGCCAAATGCAAAGTTCTGAACGAAAACTACCTCTTATCAGCAGCAGACGACTCGTTTTCACCGCTTATTTTTCGCAATTCTACAGTTTATGGTGCTTCACCCAAAATGAGATTTGACCTGGTAGTAAATAACCTGGCCGCACTTGCTTATACAACCGGTGAGATCAAAATGGATTCTGACGGTACGCCTTGGAGACCTCTGGTTCATGTCAAAGACGTATCAAATGCAACTATCTTAGCCTTGAATTCCCCAATAAACCTAATTCATAAACAAATAATTAATATCGGAAATAACCGGAGTAATTACCAAATAAAAGAACTGGCGGAAATCATATCTCATGTTTTTCCGGGTTGCAAAGTAAGTCTAAATCCCAACGGCGCGGATAAGCGAAACTACAAAGTCCGTTTTGACAAAATTTCTCAAGTTTTGCCGGATTTTAGTTGTAGTTGGGATGTGGAAAAAGGAGCGCGTGAACTGAAAACAATATTTGAAAATGTCAAACTCACAAAAGAGGACTTTACATCTGGAAAGTATATCCGCTTAAAAGCCATTTCCCAACTGCAGAAAGCGGGCAAACTCGATACTTTTTTACACTGGAGATAATCATGGAATTTACAAAAACGAGTCTCAATGGGGCATATTTGATTGAACTTGAAAAACGCGTGGATGAACGCGGTTTTTTTGCCCGTACCTGGTGCGCAGATGAATTTGCCAAAGCCCAACTCAAAACCAACCTGGTACAGCAAAATATGTCATTTACTCAAAAAGCCGGCACATTAAGAGGCTTGCATTTTCAAAAGGAACCGCATGCGGAAACTAAAGTCGTTCGTTGCACTAAGGGTAAAATATATGATGTGATTATAGATCTCAGACCGGAATCTGCTACACATAAGCAATGGTTTGGCATCGAATTATCTGCAGATAATTACAAAATGCTCTACATACCCGAAGGGTTTGCCCACGGATTTGTGACGCTGGAGGACAATTGTGAAGTCACCTACCTTGTTACTGCATTCTACACCCCCTCCGCTGACAGTGGAGTAAGATATAACGATCCGGTTTTTAACATCAAGTGGCCGGTTGAAGTGAAATACGTCTCAAAAAAAGATAAGTCGTTTCCTGATTATGTCCCGTCATTCCGGGGTTGACTTGAAAATCTATGTAAAAGAGATTCCCGCTTTCGCGGGAATGACGAAAGAAATTTATGATCATTGTTGACAAAGCTCTCGAAAAATTGGATCGAACTGGCAAACCTATCCGTGTGGGGATGATGGGCGCCGGTTTTATGGCCAAAGGGATAACTTTGCAAATGCTGCAGTTTTCCAGAGGCATACGCCTGGTTGCCATAGCCAACCGCGATACAGAAAAGGCTAAAAAGGCATATCTGGAAGCCGGTGCTGCGGAAGTTGCTTATGCCCAAACCCAAGCAAAACTTGACCGGGCAATTGAAGCAAATTCATATGTCGTTACTGACGACCCGCTGCTTTTAGCCCGCTCGCCACACATTGATATCCTCCTGGAAGTTACCGGCACACTGGAATATGCAGTCCCGGTTATTTTAGAAGCGTTCAAACACGGAAAACACGTGGCGGTCATGAACGCGGAGCTTGACGGCACATTGGGTCCGATTTTGAAAACCTATGCTGACCGCGCCGGAGTCATATATTCCAATACCGACGGTGACCAACCCGGAGTGCAAATGAACCTTCTCCGCTTTGTCAAAGGAATTGGTGTCACTCCCCTCTTATCAGGTAATATCAAAGGCTTGCAGGACCCTTACCGCACACCCCTCACCCAGGCGGGGTTTGCCGCCAAATGGGGCCAAAAACCGCATATGGTCACATCGTTTGCTGACGGTACCAAGATTTCCTTTGAACAGGCAGTAGTTGCTAACGCAGTCGGATTCCAGGTTGCCAAACAGGGTATGTGGGGTACTACCGTTCCAAACGGCACTCCACTTGCAGAAGCAGTCAAGTTTTATCCGGCAGAAACAATTCTAAAATCCGGCGGTCTGGTCGATTATCTGGTCGGCGCCGAACCTAATCCAGGAGTATTTGTTTTGGGTACTATGGAACACCCCGTCCAAAAACATTATTTGAATTTATACAAGCTGGGTGAAGGGCCATTGTATCTTTTTTATACCCCTTACCACCTGTGTCATTTTGAAATCCCCAATACAATCGGCCGTATTTGTGTTTTCCGGGATCCGGTCCTGACTCCTCTTAATAAACCCTGCGTTGAAGTGGCTGCGGTTGCCAAAAAAGATTTGCATAAAGACGAAATTATAGATGGAATGGGACATTTTATGACGTACGGTGAATGTGTAAATGCCCAAGAGGCACGGGAGAGAAACCTACTTCCTATTGGACTAGCAGAAGGTTGTCGCCTCACACAAGATATTAAGAAAGACACAACTCTGACCTTTAATGAAGTTGAAATTCCTCAGGGCAGGTTGATTGACACCCTTTGGCAGGAACAAAGAAAATTTTTCAAATATTAAAAAATTGTTAATGATACGAAAACCTACAGTTACCATCGGCATTCCTGCTTACAATGAAGAAGCTAATATCACGCACCTTATTCAAGCCCTGTTGAATCAGAATACATCTAATTTCCGCCTGGTAAAAATTTTAGTTGTCTCTGATCATTCGACCGACTTCACGGAACAATTCGTACATGTCATATCAGACCACCGGGTAAAACTGATGATTAATAAAAAGCGTCTGGGTTTAAACGGTTCGCAAAACAAAATTCTCCAAAATACTTCGAGCGACATCCTGGTGCTTTTTGACGCTGACGTCCTTCCAAAAGACAGTAAGTGCATTTCCGATCTGATCACTCCCCTAATCTCCGACCCTCTCGCAGGACTCGCTTCAGGCAAACTCTACGCTTTGCGGGTGATGAGCAGTCCGATTTCCAGAATACTTGCCAACGCACACGAGATGAAAAGACGTTTATTTGAAAATCTCCCCAGAACTAACAACATCTATCTTTGTGCCGGCCGGATGCGCGCATTCTCACGTAAGTTCTACAGTAAACTTCATTGGCCAAAAGATGTACCTGAAGACGCGTATTCTTATTTGATGGCGCTCAAACATAAATTCAGATTTGTATATCGTCCCCACGCCATCGTTTATTTCCATCCGCCGACGATGCTTGACGACCATATCAAACAAAACAACCGTTTTATCACCGGAAAAGTGTCGCTCGGCAAATACTTCACCGATGACTTATTGCGGAACGAATATAAATTGCCGCTTTTAAGCCTCATTACGATGATAAGCAGTTTTATCATCAAGCGACCTTTCTCCATCCCGGCTTACTTCTGCATCATGTTTTATATCAGCACGTTCAAAAACCTTCGCCAGGACAATCAATCCCGTTATGAAATCTCCTACACATCCAAATATATCAAACCTGAATATGAAAAAGCATAAGCCGACCGTCATGTATGCCGTATGTGCCTATAATGAGGCTGCAAATATAGCGGCTCACCTCAAATCCGTCATTTCGCAGGTTGAAAAAGGTTTCGCGCTGACGAAAATCCTAGTCATCTCGGACGGATCAACAGATGAAACAGTAAAACTGGTAAATTCAATTAAAAACCCAAAAATTGAAGTTTGGAATTTCCAAAACAGAGCAGGCAAATCAAGCCGGCTCAATCAGTTATACCGCTATGTTACAACCGATATCCTTGTCCAGTCCGATGCAGATGTAATCTTGGCACACTCTCAAGTTATCAACCAGCTAATCAAATCGCTTATGACACGTAAATCTGCCGCCATGTGCGGAGGATACCCGACGCCTCTCCCGCCGGTTACTTTCACTGAATCTGCCATCAATAAAACAGTTGAGATTTATCAGGAATTCCGCAGAAATATCCGGGGCGGCCATAATCTTTTTTCTGCGGACGGCAGACTTCTGGCTTACAAAAAAACATTCATCAGAAACCTGACTATCCCGCATGGGATGATTGCCAATGATGCCTACACCTATCTCGCCTGCCTCGCACAAGGTTTTACTTACCGTTTCGTTCCTGAAGCGGTCGTATTTTACCGCTTGCCGCAAACGCTGTCCGACCAAATCAACCAAAATACCAGATTCGTCGCAGCTCCGCAGCGAATGAAGAAATATTTTCTTCCCCTGTTAGTGAAAAAGGAGTTTTCTATTCCAAGTCGTACTCTTTGGCTAAGTATGCTCAAGCAGTTTTTGCGTTTCCCCATACATAGCCTTTATATTTATGCGGTCAATACTTACTGCCGTATCAGAAGCAACACTTTGGAACCGGTACTTAACGCTAAATGGAAAATAGCCACTTCTTCAAAACAATTATCTAAAAACGCATGAAAAAAACATTTACAATATCAGCCGTCATACCCACCTACCAGGGAGGAGATAATATTTGGCGCTTAACTGACACGCTTTTAAACCAGCATCCGCAACATGCCGAACTGGCTGAAGTCGTCATCTACTCTGATGCCAGTCCAGATGATACAGTCAAAAAACCGTTACAAATTCGTAACCAGAGACTGAGAATCATCCGGGCAAAAAAACGGCGGGGATTTGCTTTTGCCGTCAAACACCTCCTCCTGCACACTGCTGCTGATGTAGTAGTCGTCTTAAACGACGATATAATTATCAAGAATGATAATTTCCTTGATCAACTTACGGAACCTTTCAGACGCCAAAAGGGAGTAGGACTTGTCGGCGGACGGGTTGAACCGCTACCTTCCCGGTCATTTTGGCAGGAAATCGCCAGACTGAACTTCGCCGCGGTCAGGCGTTCTTTTGCTTCCGGCAAAAACCCGCAGCATCCGCTCACATGTAACGGTAAAGTCATGGCACTTTCGCGAAAATTTATCAATTCTCTGAAATTCCCCAGAGACCTTTCAATGATGGGAAACGTGGACAATTACCTTTATTTTTCCTGTTTGGAATCGCGTTTTACTTATGTTTCCAATCAAGATGCGGTCGTTTACTTCAAGTTTGCCGACACACCTCACGAGTTCACCAACTGGACCTTGAGAAACGTTTCAACTATGGACTTGCTAGCCAAATCCTTCGGAAAAAAAGTATACACTGCTTTTCAGTTGCCGAAACGGTACTTTTTCTGTTTTACAGGCCGGGAATTATTAACTCACATTCCGCATGTGCTAGTTCTTTTTGTATTTCATTTTTATGTACAATGGAAGAAGAGATCTATTACAACAGATTTTAATCCTACCTGGGACGTGATCAAATCAACCAAAAACATTTAGTTGTAATCTTTATGAAAAAACTGCTCGCCAATTTTTTCTTCATATTGTTTATTTCGGTAATTCTCGTGCTTTCAATTCGCGGAATTGAGGGTAATCCGACAAGCAACACAGTCAACCTCGAAAAATGGAAAGATGAGGGGCCGTTTGAACTCTCTCCAGAACGGGGACGGTTTGCACTCACTCTGTCAATAATTGAAAACAAGTCGGTTGAATTCTCTACTTCTATTGCCCAATTTGCGACTCCTGACTTGGGACTTAAAAACGGCAAATTTGTGTCACTTTTTGCGCCACTACTTTCATTTTTAATTATTCCCGGATACTGGTTAGGAAGTATATGGGGATTTGCACAAGTTGGCGTCTATGCCACAATTTCAATATTCGCCCTTTTAAACATAATATTGATCAGAAAAATTTCCCTGAAATTAGGAAGTCACCCGGTGGCAGCTAACATCGCCGCGGCGCTATTTTTGTTTGGAACTCCGGCATTTGCCTATGCTGTTTCTCTTTATCAGCATCATGTTTCCACTTTTCTCCTCCTTTTATCAGTCCTGCTGCTTCATGGTTCTCGTTCGTGGTTAAAACTTTTTTTAGTCTGGTTTTTGTGCAGCCTTTCAATCCCACTTGATTATCCAAATTTATTTATGATGTTACCAATTATAAGTGTGGCCATATGGCAAACAGTTATTTTCACCAAATCTCAGGATAAAATACATGTAGGAATCCGGCCGGTTATTTTTTTCGCAATTTCCGGAGTTGTGGCACCTTTAGTATTTTTCTTTTGGTTTAATGCTGCTTCCTACGGAAACCCATTCACTCTCATCAGCTCCCTTTCACAAGTAAAAGCATTGACACCTCAAGGGAAACTCATTGAAAATACTGAAAAATCAGATGAGGTATCTACAACGCGTACACGGGAAAACAGGTCAACGGTCGGATTTTTTAATTCCCGTTTATTTTTGCGCGGGTTGGGCGTGTTAGTGGTAAGTCCTGACCGGGGTTTCATATTTTTTGCACCAATCGTCTTGTTGGGTATTCTTGGTGGTATTGTTTTATACCGGAGAAGAACTTCCGAATTGCCAATTTTGCTTGCCGTAATCGGATTTAACATATCCCTTTACTCCATGTGGGGAGATCCATGGGGCGGGTGGGCATTTGGTGGCCGCTACTTAATTCCTACTTTTGCCATAGTGTCAATTTTTTTGAGTATCGCCCTGACGCGATTTCGAAATAATATATTTTTTATGATAATTTTTCTACTGGTCGCCACCTATTCGATCGCAGTTAACACCCTGGGTGCAATTACATCCAACCGGAACCCGCCTCAAGTAGAAACGGTTGAACTGGAAAAACTTTCGGGCAAACATGAACCCTACACCTGGGAACGCAATATTAACTTTCTCAATGCTAATAAATCCAAATCATTTTTTTACAATACATTTGCGTACCGATGGATGAACGCATGGACTTACTATCAATATATAACTATATCAATAGTTGTCATCATCGGGTTAATGCTGGCCTTTTTGAGCAGCAAACCTTTGAAGCATAACTGATTTATATGAATAAACATTTTACGATTGAATTTTCATTTAAGACGAACATTGTATCCAAATGGCAAAAGTCTATTGAGAACCATATGCTTCCCTTTCTGTTTGGACTACTGACCGCAATTTCAATCATTTACTTTATCAATTATCTTCAAAACGGGCTGGGGCTATCCTACAATGATGCGAGATCACATCTGGATATCGGCCGCCGGGTAGTGGAAGGGTTAAAACCGGGACTCGCGCAACTTGGATCCGTATGGCTACCTCTGCCACATCTGCTCATGGTACCCACTATTTGGAACGACTTCATGTGGCATTCAGGGCTCGCCGGAGCACTGCAATCAATGGTTTCATATGTTGCTACCAGTCTCTTGATTTACCTCTTCCTCAGACAATTAGGAGTCGGCATGTGGGGAAGATTGGTGGGGGTCGGGATATTTGCGGCAAATCTCAATGTCCTCTATCTTCAGGCAACCGCGATGACTGAGCTTCTGCTTATCGCGACACTTACCGCCGGATCATATGAACTTGTCATGTGGCACAAGGAAGATAAAGTATTGAGACTTATCAGATCCGCTTTTTGGGTAATGCTCGCTTCACTTGTCCGCTATGAAGGCTGGTTCCTGTTGCTTTATTCATTGGCGTTAATTACGATCCACGTCTGGCGCAAAAAAGGCTACAAAGTCACCGAGGGTACGCTAATTTTGTTCGGCACACTGGCTGCGTTTGGTATAGCTCTCTGGTTTTTGTGGAATACTTTAATTTTTAAAGACCCGTTTTATTTCGCTTTCGGCCCATTTTCCGCCAGATCCCAACAACGGCAACTGGAAACGGCCGGAGTTCTGGCAACCAAAGGAGACCTGGTTTTGTCACTCAAAGTATACCTATATGCACTAATTTATAATTCTTATGCACTCCAGGCAATTCTGGGACTTTGCGGTGCATTTGTACTGTGGTTGGATAAAAAAATACCGCTAAGCGTCAGAATTGCCTCAACGGTACTCATCTCTCCCTTTCTTTTCAATATTCTGGCACTGTATTTGGGCCACTCGGTCCTTTTTATCCAGGGGATTTCCGGAAATACCTGGTTCAATGTCCGCTACGGCGTAATGATGCTTCCTTCCATCGCTATTTTCGTCGGTTTTCTAATTGACAGGATGAAAGACTTACGGATAACTCTGATTGGACTCATGCTCTTCGTCACTTTTTTTGCTTTTGCAAATAGTGACGCGGTGACTATAGATGATGCCCGGGTAGGTTCGAGCCAGAAAAATGTTTCGGAAGTCAGCGGATATCTAAATCAACACGCTAAAGACAAAAAGGGATTTATCCTTATTTCGGCAGCCTCCCATGACGCGATAATCTTTTCCTCGGGACTGCCCATGAAAAGATTTATTCACGAAGGAACGGGAGCCTACTGGGAGTCGGCAACCACCTCACCTGACCGCTGGGCCCGCTGGATAGTCGCACGTACTTATGACGATAATGATTTGACGTGGAAAGCCGTCTCCAAAGTACCGACTTTCTTAGAAAGATATGATCTTGTATCAAAATATCCATTTGCAGATATTTATATGCTAAAAGATGAATTTTCCGGTGATCTCGTGACAGAGCCGGTCTTGGGGAAACAGAAGTAACCCAACTCATATATAATTCATGTTGATTATCTATGTCTAATGAACTCCCACCCCGCAATGTGCAACGAGAACTCGTGATGCAACGGATACCCGTTGAGATGAGATCTTTCGTTCGTCAATTGACTCCTAATGATAGGCCATTGTCTTTCGTCTCATCTGTTTACTCTTCATCTGCCTTCGACGAAAGCTCTCCAAAAGCAGATTTTGAAGCAATTTTTACTTTGTTTAACAATTCAGGGGCCGATACCTACAAATATTTATTAGGTATAGCCGCAACGGCTGAAAATGCTGCACAAATTCATAATGCATTAGGAGCCATTGCAGGTATTTATGATGTAGTATCGGATAAGAGATGGGATGGAGCTATTCAAATACTTGATACAGCTCAAACTAAATTTTTAAAAAGTACTCAAGTACCGCATACCGTCTCTGAGGAAGCACGGGGCTTAAGTTTGCAGATGCGACAGATTTATGAACGTAATAAAAGCAGTAGATTCACTTTAGAAAGCGATTTAAAGGATAAACTTTTTAGTCAGGACCGAGAAATTCACGCAAAATACGCCACAGCTCTGATTGAAGCTTACTTATATACCATCCTTGATCCTTCTGCACCTATTGATTTGAGAAGATTGTTATTAAACAAAAGTGAGAGATTATATTTTGGACACGTCAGATATCACTACGAAAATGGCCAAATTGATCCCATGTATGACAAATTTGCGACTTATTGGCGAGCAGTAGATGCTTCGTGGGTTTATCCAGATATCTTTGGAAAAAGAATACATAAAAATGACAAAGACTTTCTCCTGGCAGAACTTCAGTCTAGAGTAACGCAATTAAGTCAATTACCACAAGCCATGGTTGACCTACAAGCTCAGCATGAAAATGAGCGTGCCGCATTTGAAGATCAAATAACCAGACTAAAGGCTCAACTTGAGCGAAAATTGAAGGTGCCTATTGTTGATCCAGAAAGATTACAGCAGAAAATAGCAACGTTAGAGGCGGAATTAACAAAACTACTATCAGACGTCGCCTATTACAAACAACGTGCTGTAAAAGTAGAAAGTATATATGACGGAGTAGAAGTTGTCCTTAAAAGCGCTGCGCAACGGGTTGAATTATACAAAAAAATCGGCGGGCATCCTTTAGATATCCTCGGAATCCCTTATGGTGTATGGAAAGATTCTTCACCAAAAGATCGCGATGCAATTTTGACTAAAGCCTTCCGGGCGGGAGTGAAAAAATACCACTATCAAATCGGCGAAAATAGTCCAAACTACGATGCCGACCTCGCAGAACTCAAAAAAATACAGTTTGTACGAATTACCCAGGCTAAAGACTTTCTTACAGATCACCTCAATGAAGACGAGTTTTGAGTGGCTTTGATTTATTTACAGAATAAGTTATTTCGCTTAAACTTGTATCAAAGCAATCAAGCTCTATGAAAAATCAAGTCACATTATCTGCAATAAGAAAAATAGTCACAGAAGTAGTTGAAGCAAAAACAAAGCATTTAGCGACTACAGAAGACCTGAAGAACTTCGCAACCAAAGAAGACTTGAAAAAATTAGCCACAAAAGAGGATTTAAAGAGGACAGCCACGAAAGAGGAATTAAAGAAATTAGCCACGAAAGAGGACTTAAAGATGACGGCCTCGAAAGAAGACTTAATCCAGTTTAAAGGAGAAATCCTTAAGGAAGTTGAGAGTCTACGGGAAGATAACGCCATTTTAACTGACCATAGTAGTAAACTTGAAGACCATGAAAATCGTATCTCTACTCTGGAAAAATCGACCACACCTCGAATCTGATAAACTTTCTGAGTAACCCCATTTTAGTGTATAATTAGCCTATTGTGAAAAGAAAAATCATTATTTTATTAATAGTTCTCGGACTGTTTGCGGTATTTAAATCTACACTGGCAAATAACGCTAAAACATCACCGGAAAAACCTGCCTGGTGGCAATATCAAATCATCGACACCATGAAGTATTCCCGGGACGTGGCGCGTGAAAAAATAAAAGACCAGGAATTTGTCAAAACCATCCAATCACAAGTCCAGCAAATTGCCCATACCGGAGCTACACATGTAGCTATTGCAACACCTTATGACGAGGAATTTATACCATTTTTACAAGTATGGATAGAAGCTGCCAGAAATAATAAGCTTAACATCTGGTTTCGGGGCAACTGGTCCGGTTGGGAACGCTGGTTTGGTTATAATTTAATCACCCGCAGCGAACACCTGGTAAAGACGCGTGAATTTATCGAGCGCCATCCGGATCTTTTTGTGGACGGAGATATTTTTTCAGCCTGCCCGGAATGCGAAAACGGCGGACCGGGTGACCCCAGACGAACCGGAGATGTGGATGGACACCGAAAATTTCTCATCGATGAATATAAAATCACCCAAGCAGCGTTTGCCAAGATCGGAAAAAAGGTTGCCACAAACTTAAATTCCATGAATGGTGACGTAGCCCGCCTGATTATGGATCAGGACACCACAAGAGAGTTGGGCGGATTGGTAGTGGTTGATCATTATGTGGCTAGTCCTGACAAACTGGTGGCTGATATCAAGGAATTCGCGCGTTTGAGCGGCGGAAAAGTAGTTTTAGGCGAATTTGGTGCGCCAATTCCGGATATCCATGGGTATATGACTGAAGAAAAACAGTCTGAGTGGATCAAGAAATCTTTGGGTGAGCTGGTAAAAACCTCGGAACTGATTGGTATCAATTACTGGACCAGCGTTGGAAGTTCAACTGAACTCTGGTTGGCTTCAGGAAAACCCCGTTTGGCAGCAGGAATACTAACCAGCTTTTATACTCCTCATGTAGTTCAAGGAGAAATAATTAATGAATTCGGTCAACCTATAATAGGCGCTAGTTTGGAAACAATTCATCGCAAATCCCGGTCAGACGCTTTCGGAAAATTTACAATACCTGTACTGGAAACAGATAAGATGTTAAATATCACTGGCGTAGGATTTTTACCTCAATCATTACCTCTTAACCCCTCTAATTCTCAACTAAAGGCTGTTCTTAAACCGGAGAAAGATAGCTTGATGTATCGGATCCTAAAAATCATCTTTGGACTCTTCCATCGCCCTTAATTTGCTTTTTTACTTCCTCTTTGATATAATCCTATAACGTTAGATTACGGGTTTATATTATTCAACTTATGAACATCCGAACTATCACCCTAATTCTCGTCTTGGCTGTTATCTTAACAACTCCTGTACAGGCTGTGGTAATTCCCAGCTTCCCTGCGTGCACAGATCCGCAGGGATCCAAAAAAGTCAGTTATTCTGATGGAACCCACGGAATTGTAGGTTCGACTGCTACCTACGAAGGCAGCGATACGGTGTATACACTTGACGGTGACCGCTTGGTCCAGTGTTTTTGTCCTAAAAGCGGGGCTACGGGAGTGCAAAGTAACTGGTGGAAAGCCGTAAACCTATCAAATGACGACATCGGGGTACTTAAAAATGATGGTTGGAACTACGTACCTAACGGCGCGCTTTGGGGCTTGGAAAATGCACCTTATGTCGTCAAAAACAATGAATATGCCTGTCTTGGCACCGGAGGCGGGGAAATTGCTTCCGGAGTCAGCCAAAAATTAGACGTTTTGGGACTTGCGTCAACCGGTGACGTGGTATTTGTGCTTGGCTCGGGTATTTCTGCCGTAGCTTTCCTGCTTCTGGGAATTTACGTATATCGCCAAACGCGAAAGTGATTTCATGAAGAATGCAATTGGCATTTCATTTATCTTTATCGGCTCCTGTTTTCTGCTCTTTACCCTTTATCTCATTTGGCAACGCAACACTCCCCGAAGGTTAGAATTTAGTAACTATATAAATTCAAATTCAGAGGCGGTTTCGTCAACCAATGTCATTCCAATCATCTTAGAGATACCAGCAATTCAGATTTCTCTGCCGATACTTTCTCAGGAATTAACTGCAGGTCACTGGCCTGCTACCAGCGAGGGTGTCACTTATTTAGGCAGTTCCCCAATACCGGGAGATACTGGAAACAGTATCATGTATGGCCACAATTGGCCAAATATTTTAGGTAAACTTCCCAAAGTAAAACCTGGAGATAATATCAAAATCATATTGAGTAACGGTTCAACTGAGGTATTCGTTATTGAATACGTGACTGAGGTAACTCCGGATCAAACGCATATATTAAATCCAACTGCCGACAAACGTCTCACCCTCTACACATGCACCGGATTTCTGGACAGCCGAAGATTGGTAGTTACAGCTATTTTACAGTAGTGTTAAAATTGAAAGATGCTAAAACTTGCTACTTGTAAAATTTGTCTGAAAGTATTAACGGATCCGACACGCTTAAGCATCCTTGAATACCTCAATAATAAACCGGCGATGACCGTTAACGAATTGGTTTCACATTTCCACTTACGCCAACCGACCATTTCCCACCATTTGAAAGAATTAAAAAAATCCAGGTTTGTCGATACTAAAAAAAGCGGCACTTTTATCGCTTATTCTCTCAATAAGATGTGCAAGCGAAATCCGGATACTCCCTGCTGGTTACTGGAAAATAATTTTTCTGCTTCAGTAACCACTTAATCTTTTATTCAAGCTTCGCTAATTCCCGCTAATTTCCTTTTTCCATAAATATATTGCCTCATGAAGGCAATATAAGTAGCGTACATAATCAATTGTATCCCGTCCATGGATCTGGACCAACCAAAAATTGATTTGACCATATCACCCAAAATATGGCCTCCGAGAGGCATAAAGTCCAAGGTAACATGGCTGAATGACGGCAAGAGTCCGGCTGCCGCGAATTCATGAACCCCGCGACCGGCAAGACCTGCAGCAAAAAGGATAAGCAACACAGTTGTCGCCTGGAAAGCGCGAAAAACCGGTAGTTTCAAAGCCGCGGAAAAGAAGGACAGTGAAACAATCAGTGCCATCACAACACCCAACCCAAAACCGCTGAGAACCTGTACCGGGTTACTAGTCAAATAAATAGTGGACAGAAACAAGACAATTTCAAAGCCTTCGCGAAATACTGCCGTAAACACCAGAATAAACAAGCTGTGTGGCGAATCTTTTCCAATTGTATTTCTCACCTTTTGGAGTAAAGCAAGTTTGTGCTGGGCAAAATATTTGTGCAGCCAAAATACCGCCCAGGAAATAAACACAGCTGAAACAAGCATCATGATACCTTCAAAAATTTCTTTGGTTTTACCCGTATAAAGCTCGTGAATTTTGAGCCCGCTCAAACTTCCAATCACCAAAAGTCCGAAACTCACCAGTGTGGCTGACAAAGAAGCCAACCAGACTGTTTTGATATTTTGAAATTGTTTGAGCTTGACTAGTATCCCCAGGATAGTAGCCACAATCAGCGTGGCTTCGATGACTTCGCGGAATGTTATTAAAAATGCGGGTAACATAATTATTAATTCTGTGATATCGTAGACTATATACATGCCAAAATCAAGAAACTCGGCACTCCGACAGGTTTTTTTTACGCTGAAGACAAAACCGGTCTTCATGGGACTCTGCATATTTGTGTTTTATCTTCTCTTATTGCCATTGATCATCACCAAAATCGTCCCCTGCCTGATACCTGCTCCAGCAAGTTCGTTTTCCTGGAACGAGTGCCATGTAACACTGGTACTTGATTGGTATATAGGTTTGGCACTTTTGGGGTTGGGCTTGGGTCTGACAACAGTATTCGTCACCAGCGCCCGGCCGAAATTCATGTCATTTGCCGTAGCGGCAGCAGCCTTTACCAGTGCTACAATCTTAGCCTACTATCTCTATATTCCCCGCGCCGAGATAGCAGTGAAAAAAGCTCCGATGCTGCTAAGTCAAGAAAAATAAGTGAGGCTATTACATTTGACTTCTCTGGACTAAGTTGTATCGGCATGTAATAATCATGGGATGAATCAGGAATTATTGGAGTTAGCACAAAAACTCATTTCAATTCCATCAATAAAAGATAATTCTTCCGCACTTCAAAAAGTACTTGAGGTGGCTCAAAATTCTATTAATAATTTCACGCCGATTAAATTTAATAAATTGGGTATACCCAGTCTGTTGTTTTATAATACGCCAAAGCTCCCTCAAAAATTTACCGTACTCCTCAACGCGCATCTTGATGTGGTAGCTGCAAAAGAATACAAATCAGTACTGATGGGGAATCGACTATACGGCCGGGGAGCATACGATATGAAAGCAGCTGCAGCTGCGGAAATCCTCATATTTAAGGAATTGGCCCAAAAGGTAAATTTCCCCTTAGGACTTCAGTTAGTGACAGATGAAGAAATCGGCGGATTTAATGGCACAAAATATCAAGTTGAACAAGGAATCGACGCGGATTTTGTACTTGTGGGTGAAACTTCATCCGATTTTACGTTTGGTATCAAATCTAAAGGTATTATATGGGTGAAAGCATACTTTACCGGTAAGGCCGCACACGGTGCATACCCCTGGAATGGTAATAATGCAATTTTGAAAGCTAACGAATTTTTGCAAAAACTAAAAATTGCATATCCGATTCCGCAAAAGGAATCATGGGCCACTACGGTCAATGTCGCTAAAATAGAGACTGCTAACGCAACTTTTAATAAAGTTCCTGAAGATGCCGTCGTGTGGTTAGACATTCGCTACATCCCGGAAGATAAGGATTCAGTTCTCGAAAAAATAAGATCTATGGTTTCAAAGGATGTAAAAGTCGAAACTTTGGTAAACGAACCTGCTCACTTAACCGAAAAGAATAATAAATATATAAATCAGTTGGGAGTTTCCTATCAAAAAGTAACCGGAAAAGAGGGGATGTTGGTAGGTAAACATGGTGGTTCCGATTTACGGCATTTCCCACACAGTGCAACAATCGAATTTGGGCCAATTGGAGCAAATCCCCATACGGATAAGGAATGGGTGGATATCAAGAGTCTTTTAACTTACCATAAAATTGTGACCGAGTTTTTGCTTGATCTAAACTAGAGTACATGATTTGGATTTTCCGGTTGAATTCTTGTTGAAATATAGTCAAAAACCTGATTTTTAGATTGTGGTGACGTCAATGCATAGGCTAAGCAGCCATCTTTACTATCAGTAAGTCCCACTTGCTCACGAACTTTTACAGAGGTAATTTCCTCAAATGGACGGGTATCGACGGCAAACATCCCATGTTGATCCTCGGGAATTGTATTTCTGACTCCGGAAAAAAATCCAACCAGCAATTCAGATTGTCTGACTTCCAGACACGCATAGACTCTGTGTCTGCCGTCTGCTTGAGGTACAATCGTCCACTCGCCACCGGGAAGACCCGCAGGACAGGTATAAGGCTTACTTCTTGAAACTGCAGTCCCAAAATCACCGGAAAGACTGATCCGTTTGCCGGTAGTGCTTTGGGGAAATCGTGCTCTTAATTCTGCCACTGCTTGATCAACTTTGTCGTGTTTATCAAGTGGTAACATCTCATCCGCCAGCTTTCCGCCTGATGCCTTGTGACGGTTAAAACGTAATCCATCACAATTTAAATTACCTAAAACATATGCTCCAATTTCGACTAATCTTCCCACATTAAAATTTCCCACTGTAACGTTTAATGCAACTCCTATATAAGATCCTGTCTGTTGATTAAATTCACGGATATTTGCAATTGCCTGCTCGACGACTGATGCATGAACACCATTTAATATATTTGGCATATCAAGCGGGCCATGAAGAGACATTTGCACATTACGAATACCGGCGTGTGCAATCCTGGGAATTGTAGCTTGAGGATTATAAGCTATCAGCGCACCGCTACTTAAAAGATATTCTTTTTCGTCCAAAAGTCCCGCGTCAAACAAATCCGGTCGGGTAAGCAACTCCGCTCCGGTTAGAATTGTACGCATTCCTTTTTCATGAAGAGTTTCAACCATCCAAACAACTTCTCCGGCATCAGGCACATAATCAGGCATGACTCCACCATGAATCAAATAGCAGTTTGCACAAGCAGCACCGCACCTATCTCCATGTTGCGGTGTAATTTTACCCATAGCCCGATCAACAATAATATAAACTGTGCCGTTTAATCCCTCTTTTTGCTCATGAGCCGGTCGGCGTAAATCTGATGGGAGTAATGGCTCAAACAACCGTTTATGTATAGAATCAGGGTCAATCTGGCTAAAATCAGGCACAATTACGCCTCCACTTACCAAAGCTGCATCTGGCGATGAAGGTTTATCCTGCATATTTGGTTTTGATAACTGTTCAATTTGTGTCATGGTTATAAAAAAACCCCGCTTCCTGCGGGGCTTCAGTAAAATATTTATATTTTTATACTATGAAGCTGTCCCGCCAAAGTTGGGGGTATTAAGAAATAAGCGAATAAAATACGTCGAAAAAGCTTTCATACTATGAGCCTTATTATATCAATGCAGGTCTATTTTTGCAACGGTATATTTTTTGATTTTATTCTCATCAACTACAAATCCCAAACCTGGGATTTTGGGAACTTCAATATTTCCTTCTTTATCAACCGCAAAACTTTTTGCTACTAAGTCATCTTTATAGAAAAAAGAAACCGGCGACATATCCGCAGGATACCTAAAATTAGGCAGGCTGGAAAGAGCAATATTATAAGCTCGGCCGATACCGGTTTCTAGCATACCGCCACACCAAACACCAATTCCATGATTTGCACACAGATCGTGAATTTTTATACTTTCAAGCAAACCTCCTACTCTTCCCGGCTTGATATTGATAATTTTACAAGCCTGTAAATATATAGCCCGCCGTGCATCTTCCGCCGAAAGTATGCTTTCGTCTAAACAAATTGGCGTCTTGATGAGTTTTGCTAAAACCGAATGGTCCACTATGTCATCATCGGCCAATGGTTGCTCTATCATCGTCAGATTAAATCGATCCAGTTCCGCAAGGGCTTTCACATCTTTCAACGTATATGCAGAATTCGCATCGACCATCAGATCAATGTAGCCGAATTTTTGGCGGACAGCCTCAACCAGCTTCAAATCCCACCCCGGCTGGATTTTTAGTTTGATACGCACGAAACCTTGGGAAAGTCGAAGTGCCACTTCTTCAAGCGTTTGTTTAACTGTTTTTTTAATTCCCAAACTTTCACCTACGGCAATTTTTGTGCGCGTTCCACCCAAAAGTTTTGCCAGAGGCTGTTTCTGCTGTAATGACAAAATCATCCATACAGCCGTTTCCAAACCGGTTTTAGCAAAGTTGTTTTTCTTAATTGAGGACATAAGTTTCATGAGACCATCAATTGAGTTAAATTCCTTACCTAAAACAAGTGGCGCGACATATTTCTCTAAAACCAGTAAACAGATATCGGTTGTCTCAGGTTTGTAAAATGGAAAAGGCAATGCTGCAGATTCACCCCAACCGATAATTCCGTCGCTAGTTTCGGCGCGTACTATAACCGTGGGTTTCTCAGTAATCGTGCCAAAACTCGTCGTAAATGATGTGTTCATCGGAATCTCGACTTTATAAAGGGTTATTTTTTTTAGTTTCATATGCTTATTTTACTAAACACATTCGCTCATGAATTAATCTCTTTAGTGCTTGTGCAAGTGGTTGTTTGCTTTTTTCAACAGTAGATATAGCTCTATCAGCCCCATTCTTCTTGCTTTTTAAAACGAAATCAAGATATGCAAGCAGTTTCTCTTCTTCTTTTGATAAACCCCCTGCAGCCACTTCCACCACTTGTGTAGTAAACTCATAAACTGAAACTCCGTCTGATTCACCTTGCAATCCGTCTTTTATCGCTGCCTCACGCAAGTATTTTAGTTGTTGCCAGGGATATTTTTCGATGAGTTTGGTCGCTCGTTTCAAATTTCTCAATAATCCGGCCTGAATAACACTTGGACCGATTATCGTCGTCTCGGCTATATCACTTCCTGATTCATACAGTTCTTTATCAGGAAAATTGGCACCCGCATCTCTGCCTTCAATATAAGTGAAATTTGCCCATTTTTTAAAAATTTCCTCCACATCTTTTTTATGTGTCCGGTTGCATGCCTCCACAAATTCCTGGACGGGAAACCCCTCGTGTTTCAGTCCGTATCTGATACGAGCTCCCGCAAACTGTGTAAATTGAAGCAACTCCATATCGGCAATTTTGGGGACTACCCGCTCGACTTGATTCGGTGGAAAACCAAATTGCACTTGTTTCAGGAAAAAACCTTGCCACTCCTTTTTACTTAAGTACGTAAGCAGGGATGGATTTCCTTGAATGATAAGCAGTCTCTCACCTATGCCTTTATAATCAGTATGCCCGGCGGTCTGATTTTGATTTGCCAGCACAAAATGAATACCGGTTCCCCGACCAAACATCCACGAAAAATATTCTGCCATCGTCCGAAACCGGGTTGGAGGAAACATCGCTCTCGTCCTGTCACCTGACACTTTGGCATGACGCATCATCCGCGGCCACATTTGGGTCCGGCTTTCTTTGAATTTTGAGCGTTTTCCCTCTTCATATGGACTATTTGCAAAAAGTGCGATAAAGGCTGCCCCTGCTCCGATAATCACCGAAACGGCATCGGCTGCTTCTTCCGGATCAACACCGGTTGACGGGCTGTTTTGCGCCCTGCCGTCGATACCTGCTGTATGATCCCAACCGCGGTACCAGATATAGGGATAAACTCCTTTTGGGGCCACAAAATCTTTGTAAGTGGCGAAATCCCGCTTTGCCGTGGGAAGTATCGCCATGTTTATGACAGATGCTTCTTCTGAATAAAGTGCAGCCTGAGTAGACTTGATGTCCAACATCAAACGTTCATGCAGTGAAGTAAGTGAGTGAGTGTAGTTTATGGAGGATTCGAGTAAATTGAATCCATTATCAAGTACCTGTTCTCCCAA
>CAYHKY010000005.1:0-32013 GCA_964357355.1 uncultured Gammaproteobacteria bacterium
GGCTAGATTTTGTATAGGTTTTAATTTGATTTTTTTTAGCCATAAAAGTAGTACGGATTCGCCTTTTAACTAAGTCTGCCGCTTAAAAAATGAGGGAATAAACCCGACAATTTTTCCCCGATATATTTAGCCTACGCCAGCAAAAAACGCTTGTCAATAGCGGTGAGTGTTTTTTAAGTTCTGATTTGAAGTGCCAGACCCATGCGACCCACATAATAACAGGAGTTTATGAGTTTATGGGATCTGAATAACATCTTACAGAAGTTGCTAAAATCAAAGGAAAGAAGATTATGGAGCCCTAAATCTTTGAGTTTAAAATAAAAGTTACTCCCTTCTATAAGAATGATAGACCTTTGTTTCACAATCCCAGTATAACAAAAAACCCCTGCAAATAGCTTTCGCTCTCACAGGGGGATTTAGGATTTAATATTACCTAATTTATCCTATTTTGTCAATAACCACTAGACTATGTTTATACTTTTGTAACAATCTATATTGCAAAGCGCAGGGTAGTGTCTGACGTTAGAACTTTTTACGCACGAAATTCACAATATTTCTTTGTTTTTCAGGGTTTATAAAGTTCAGTATGTGTTCCCAACAAAACAAAATAGGCGACTTTTTCATCTCCTATATCAACTTCTTTATAGAGCGCTCGAAAGTCTGCAGTAATATTGATACTTCGGTATCCTTGATACTCTCTTTTAAGAGAGTGATTATTGAGTTGAGGATCATGGTGATTTTTGGAGAAAATAAGCATCCTGTCTTTCACTCTATGTCTGATTCGTACGTCAACATTTTTAAGTTTAGTTAAAAACTCAGGATCATAAAAAACCTTCATATTCCCTGTTTTTCTAGCCATGCGACCGCTTCTTCTCCGGTTTTAAATATAGGCGACGTATTTCCTTTTTTTAAGTTTTCTTCTGCTTTCTTTAATGCGGCGCGTGTAACTTCATTTGGATATTCATCAAAAGTACTAAAAGTAACTGTTTTTGTTTTAATCAGCTGTTTTAAGTACGCATTAAGAATTGCACTTAAACTCAAGCCCATCTCATGAGCTACTTCTTGCGCTTTTTGTTTAATTTCAGGCTCGGTTTTGATATAAATGGCACTAGTATTCATATGATGAAAATATATACTTTTTATATACTTTTGTCAAATAGTCGTTAAAGATGTAAAATTATTATTTGTTTTCATCGTTAGTGACAACTTTTACCAGAAAGTTTTTAGCTTTATTGAAAACTTGATTAACACAATAAAGTATAAATTATCATTAGCCAATGTAAATTCCTCTGACTTACAGATGGGATGTGATGTGATGTCTTTTAAATTGAGTTCTACGCTTTTTTCAAAAACGTAACAAATAATGATATGAAAAGTTTAACTTCCTTTCTTCAGTACCCAGCGCCCTCTGATTTTTCGACTGTGATGCTGAGTTTTTGCAACGACTCGTTTCAGTTTTTTCTGTAAGTTCAGCATGGTCATTTCTTCCATAATCTGTTTAGCAGTCCTTTTAGACAGTTCCTCCAGTCTTTCGCGGGCAAAGCGATAATTAGGATTGACCTTTAATGCTTCTTGTAGCTTTATCTTACCTGCTTCAAGGTCACCTGCTGCTACCAGACTCATGCCTAAATTTGCTAAGGTACGAAATTTGATTGGAAAATCAGGATATAAATTCAGGACTTGATTAAATAAATGTATTGCTTTTGTAAACTGCTGTGTTCGCATCACTTTAAATCCCTGCTCATGCAGTTTCCACGCCGCATCCCAGCGCTTTGACCAATAAATCAATACTGAATTGTACTCGATTTTTGTATCTGGATTCCCATGTTGTTTTCTTTCTCCGACAATCACCTCACGCGCCGTTTTGTATCCAAATTTTTTTCGCGGCCGGTCTAGCCAGTTCTTTATAAATACTTTTGAATGCTGGATTTGTTTTTCTGGAACTGTAATGTCTTCTGCTTCTACTACTTTACCTAGTTCCCTTGAACATTCGCGTATCAACATTTCTTCCACAGGTCCTTTGTCAAAAGCGGTACCTCTATTTTTATTTACATGAACCAACATCCATAATTCTTGAATGATTTGGTTTAGTTTTTCCTCATTCTTAGGTTGTTCCAGCGCTATAATAAGTAGTGAATGAAAAAATACCAACGGATGTTTTGCTTGTTTGAATCGAAGATCGAAGTCAACTTCATCAAGCGGTAATTCTTCTTTTTTTGCAAATGAAAAAAGCTCTTTTTTTAGATCTTCATAGGAACGCGTTTCCTTTTGACTATCTTCGACCCCAGAATCTTTTTTTCCGTGCCACACTGTAAGAAAATCTTTACCTGTTATGCTCAATTGTTTGGGTGACAGGTAGGAAATATATTCAGACGTTTTTGGTAAAATAGCCATAAGCCCGCCGCCAAAAATCCAATGATCATCGACCGGCAAAATTCTTGCTACTACCATGTTTCCCGGCTTAATACTAAACGAACCCATCCGTTCGGCAACAAGATACAACTGCTTTTTTTGCGATGAGGCAATTTTCATACCTCTTCCTAAATAAACTTCAAGCACTTGCCAGATCCCAAACTGTTGCTCTTTTATCCAGCGTGTATACAGATTTAGGACCGAAGCTTCTTTGGTAAGGGTTTCAGTATAGAGTTCAAGTGGCGTCTTCCCTGTTTTAGTTTTACCCTCAAAGAGAATGACTTCTGATAATCCTTGAGCTTCATCTTCCAAAATATGTCCACCTGGTTTACGATCCAGTGTTTCTTTGAATATTCGCATAAACAATTCTCTATACCACTCCTGGCTGGTGGCCCAATCGGTAAGTGGACGGATAAACTCAGCTTTTTTAAGTGGTGCTGGCGGTAGTAGTGAAGTGTCTTTTCCTAGGCAGCATTTTTTATATTTATTGCCCGATCCGCATGGGCATGGATCATTTCTACCAACCTTACTTTGCGTAAGTGATACCGTGCGTGATATTTTCATGAAAAAATAAGTGAAAATAATTGTTTGCCAAACGGTGTTAATCGAATTGACCCTGGCGGCTTTGCCAAAATAAAGCGGGGATCGCCCTTTGGATCACTGGCTATTTCAACTATTTCTTGCCGGAAGTCACCTATTTCCATGTAGTATGGTTCAAGAAGAAGCATATACTGTGATAATGGTGTAACAAAGTACAAATCAAAAAGAGTCCCCATATGAAAAAATGCATCTCGTTTCATTGATTTTTCACTCATGGTCTCATACGATCTAGGTACTTCTTTTTGTAGAATTCGCTCTTTCTCCAACTGCTCTAATTCCTTTCCTGTCATGGACCACCCAGGAAATTTTTTGCGAACTAGCGAAATAATTACGTCAAATATTTCATCCGGAGTGACTCCGCGTTCTCCTGTCCTGTGAATTTGTTTTAGGAACTGTTCCAGCAATGAAACGAATTGTTTAAGTGAAAATGTGTTCGAAATGAATGGATCATTTCCCCACCAATGAGATATAAGATTGGTTATTAATATGGACCAAAATGTAATCAGCTCTTTTGTCGAAGTTATGTCGGCCAAACCCTCATTTTTACTTGAAATCTGTATCTGACTAAGCAATTCTTTATAGAACCGGTCAGATATAAAATAAGTCATCGACTCATTTTTAAATAAACTATCGAGCAAAGGCTGCTCATAAAAAGAAACTAGTTCAATATCAAGCTCGACAGTTGCACTCATTTTATCAGTACTGATTGCGGGTTTGGCAAAGAACATAGTTTTGTCAGGCCAATCTTCAATCGTATGAAAATATTCTACCTTGGCAACTGGACTTATATCATCAGACGATGAAAGTCGAGTAAAATACCACCGCCAAAAAATCGGAGTCAAAAATGAGGAGAACTTTTCCGTATTTTCCACCGGCATTTGTTGTAGTATCTCTCCTACAAAACCGGTAAATATATCAAAAAAACGCGGAATTGAACTGTTTTGCCACTGATCCGGTGAAATATCCATATAATATAAGATAATTTGATAAAGAACAAAATAGTAGACTTAGGACAACTTCCAGATCAATGTGAAAGTTTAGATTTATTTTAAGAATGAATCAAAAATGAAAAATTCGAGTCTTAGTCTCTGTCGCTATATTTAGATTGTTGTGACAGTCCAAATTTCGGTGTGCAGGGCAGTGTCTGACGTTAGAACTTTTTACGCACAAAGCAACTCAGTTTTTCACATTCCTAACTTTGCTTAAATAATAACACGATACCGGGTACTTCTACCAAGGCCCAGCCTTTCTACTTTTTTAAGACTGGTCAATTTTCTCATGACCTGATTGATAGTAGGTCTGGCAACTCCTGTGTTTTGAGAAATACTTCGGGGATTTGCTTCCCCAACTTTCTGTAAATATTTCCAGACTTTCAGTTGTTTTTCTGAGAGCGTTTTTTCAACAGTTTCAGTTGATAAAAGGTCAATCGCCATTTGAGATTGTTTTAATAAAATACGTACAATAAACTCTAACCACGGAGTGATAGTTTCGTTATCATTGTTAAATGTTTTTTGACTATTTCTAAGTGCCACATAATACTCAGGCTTATTATCCTCAATCAGTTTTTCATGAGAAACATAGGGCATATATAAATACCCCTGTTTAAGAAGCAGTAAGTTGGTTAATACGCGAGATAATCTACCATTACCATCTTGAAATGGATGGATTTGTAAAAACTCCACCAGATAATTACCAATAATTATGATTGGATGATACGTTTTTACTCTAAAAGCATTTTGCGTCCAGTCGATGAGATCCCACATCGCCCCCGGGGTCAAATATGCTGGAGTAGTATCAAACAGAATTCCAGTCGAATTTCCGGCTGCGTCAATCATATGAACTTTGTTTTCTTGGTACTTATAGTCTCCACGATGTAATTCATCTCTTTCCACATATTTAAGCAACTCTTTGTGAAAGTGTTTAATAATGCTTTCATTCAAGGATAAATTTTCCCAAGAATCAAAAATATTTTGCAAAAGCTCATAATATCCTTTAACTTCAGCCACATCACGATCAGTGAATTTCTCAATCGAAATGCCCCGCATCAACTTTTCAATATCCTCGTCTGTCAGCTTTGCTCCCTCAATTCGAGTTGAAGCCCCAGTTGAAGTCACCAGTACGGAACGTTTGAGTCGACCAAGCACTTGAGGATGAAGTTGGCTACCGGCTGTCCAACGGCCTTTGAGTTCGTCAATTCGCGCAATGTCAACCCAAATGGGGGCTGGGATGGAGGTTAATCGCTTATCTAGTCGGTTTTGAGTATTCATAATCTTATACTTTGACTATATAAGATTATATAAGATTAGTCAAGATTGAGACGTTTTTGAGGCTATGTATGTCTTGCTTGAATTGAAAGATGAGACAATGCAGCGACGTTTTTCTTTGACCGTTTTCCAGGGCATCTTTTCTTTTAGTAAAGTATATCATGATATACTTCCCTGGTAGTGAAAAAGACTGTTGTGATTGGCATAACCAGTGGCATAGCTGCCTATAAATCTCTTGCTCTTATTGAGTCGTTGAAACAGGCAGGTATTACCGTTATCATCATCATGACCAAACACGCAACTCAAATGGTAAATCCTAATGATTTTGAAAAAGCCTCAGGAAATAGAGTATTTATCGATTTATTTGAAAAAGAATTCGATTATCGAAAGATTCTGAAAACTCGAAAAGTTAACCACATAGAAATAGCAGATAAAGCAGATTTGCTAGTGATCGTTCCTGCTACTGCAAATATAATTGCCAAATTCGCTCATGGCTTAGCTGATGACTTTCTCACAACAACAACTCTTGCAGTTACTGTACCTATTCTTGTATGCCCCTCAATGAACGTGAACATGTGGAACAATCCTTTAGTTCAAGAGAATATTCATAAACTCAGAACTTTGGGATTCCAAATCATTGAACCGGAAGCGGGAATGCTTGCCTGTGGTTATGAAGGTAAAGGAAGATTAAGAGAAGCAACATTTATTCGCGATGAAGTTATAAAGCGTCTTCATAACACAGACGTGTTGAGGGGTAAAAGGGTGATTATCACCTCTGGGGGCACGAACGAAAAAATTGATGACGTACGTTTTATTACGAACCGAAGTTCGGGCAAGATGGGTGCAGCAATAGCTGAAGCTTGTCACTTAAGAGGTGCAGAAGTACTCCTTTTAAGATCAAAAACTGCAGTTCTTCCTCGCTACCTGATGAAAGAAAAAGTGTTTAGTACAGCCGGAGACTTGTACAATTTAATTAATGAAAATATCTGGGACTGCGACATTTTCTTCCACGTTGCCGCAGTAGCTGACTTCCAAGTAGTTAAACCACGGATAGGAAAAATCTCAAGTGATAAATCTCTAACCGTCAAACTGGAACCACAAATTAAAATTTTGGATCAACTAAAAAAAATGAATCCTGATATAAAATTAATGGCTTTCAAAGCTGAATATGGATTGACAGAAAAGGAACTCATAAATTCTTCGTTCAAAAAGCTTAAACAAGTTCACGCAGACGCTATAATAGCAAATGACGTCAGTCGAAAAGATCGAGGATTTGAGGTAGATACGAATGAGGTCCTTATCATTTTACCAAATAAAGCTGTTAAAAAAATCCCCCTTACTACTAAATCTCTGGCAGCAGAAAAGATTATTGACTATTTATATGAAAACCTGATTACGAATGAGGGTAAAGAAACAATCTAATTTGTCGCTTTATTTCTATTTTTCCTGAAGTACAGTTCTTTAATACTTGATGATGTATAGCGGGCGGATCGAAATTAAGGCACATTTTCCGAGCGTATTCCAGATCAAGTGGAGTTTCTTTTCTCAATAGTAAACGCTTTTCTCTGATAGCACTATCTGCGTGAACAAAAATAAAACAAATTGAAAGGAACTCGCGCCTGACCCATTTTCGGTATTTTTCTTTAATAAATGTTTGTGCAATCACTAAATGCGGTTGAGTTTGATTTAGTCGTTTAATACTCTCAATCAACCCAGAGAAAAATTCATCTCTCTGACTATCCGTAATAGGAACTCGATGATCTATCGCCCATTTCATGCGAGGTGTTAAATCTTCGTCTCCGTCATAAAAATGGAATCCAAATGATTCCTGAAATATCTTACCAACAAAAGTTTTACCCGCTCCTGGAGGGCCAAATAGAATAAAAATCGACATGTTCTCCTGTGTTCCAATAAAAAATACTCTCTACTCCCACTGAGTAAAACGAAGTACTGAGGCTAGGATTCGAACCTAGGTAGCCCGTTAGGGCGCGAGTTTTATGCCGCCACTCTCATATTTTTAATGTTGGCGGCACCCCGCCTGCGGCGGTGGCAGACTCTTAAATAGATTGTGCTGGGACTAGGATTCGCACCTAGGTAGCCCGTAAGGGCGCGAGTTTTACAGACTCGTGCGTTTGACTGCTCCGCCATCCCAGCACAATCTACTCAACTTTTTTAACTAACCTCTTAAACGCTTCTCCACCTTTATAGCTTTTTATTTGCCTCTCTCTTCTATATGCCTCTGTTTTTGTTTCGTATATCTCTTGATGAACTAACTTAAAAGGTCCCTTATGCTTCAATGATTTAGTATACCCACTATTATGTCGTTTTAATCTTTCTAATGGATCTTTTCCTGACCCTGTGTAATACTTACCTGTTTTAATACTTTGAATAGTATACGCATAATACATATTAACGCGACAGTTTTATGCCGCCACTGGTAGCTCCATGCATTCGGCGGGTCGTCGATGAGGTGACCGGCACCTCAGCAAACTCATTTATTAGTAAAAACAACAACAAACAATCTGATTTTAGCAAATGCGCTCTGATTTGACTACGGGAGGTACAAAGGAGTTATTTTTTCCGGATAAACGGCCAGTAGCGGGCTATGGGCAAATCCCGATTTTTCTTGATTCGCCGATGCAATGAAACGCCCAATATGATCCAAAAAAGAGTAATGTAGGGTTTGCCTAATATCAATATTTCAAGCAATATCCAAGTGCAAAGTGATTGCAGGATAAACCACGCATACGCTATATTTTTCCACCAAGTATCTTCCATAATTCGGAAAGGGATTTAGGTATATTCTGCAACTGATTTTCTGTGGGAAAATCATTTGGCGAGAATCGACCGGTAAAAAAGGTGTTCGATCTGCCTGAGGTAGTAACACATGCAGATTGACTATAGCCTACATACTTGAATTTGTTCCGGCCATATACCCCTCTAAACTGCTATTGCAACTTTTAGGTTGCAAACCAGCGTAAGACGGGTATACAAATTAATTTTTTTTGTCATACAAAGCTTTTTCAAGATCGGAATCAAGTATAAAGGCTTCAAATTTTTCACCGGTTTTGGTACTCACATCGCTGTGACTCGAAACGACTTTGTACCCGGTAACTTCTTCAATCATACCCCGTAGTTTATGGGTATTTAGTTCATGAAAGGCTTTGCGAATAGTCTTTACCAAAGCAATTCCTTGTGCACCATTTAATAATTGCTCCTCTATCGGCAATAATTTTCCTTTCAACCTGACAATTACCATGTCCCGAACAATGTATATTTTGGCTTCTTTGGGTCCCACACCAAGAGTTGTAACATAAAACTCAATTACCCGTTTGGCAATAGTATCTTCGATTTTACCTTTGCTGAAACTTTTTTCATCCATAAAATAAATAGGCCAGCCTTTTGACGCTCGATTCAAAATAGCTGGTCTACGCTATAACTCCGCAAACCCTTGGGATTTATTCAGTCAACCTGACTAAACTATAATAGCAAATTATACTCGTTTTGGCAAATTGAATTTACAATGAAATAAAGTCGACTAAAGAATTGAGCGATGATTGATTTACCTTAACTACTTCTCCGGTTTCGGCTGATACAGTTACCTTTTTTTCAATTTCCACTGGAATAAAACCTAACAGTTTCTGATCAGAAATTCCATTTATTTCATAGACAGGTATACCGTTTTGTTCACCCAGAACAATTATTTCCGCAAGTGCGGCTAAATTGCCAGTCTTGATAGACTCTGCTAACAGTGAATCCCTGATCCTGGAAACTACATTGGCAGCTATCAGGTTTTGAATTGCCCTATCAGGTAAAACCCTAACTGATTGCTGCCCGGATGGAGTATTGAGAAAGAGCGTATTGGTGGCTAAATCCACTGAGAGCGGAAACTGCGTCACTGCACCGGTATTGCCTCTCGTCAGGATAAATCTTTCGCCAGATCCTGTTGATACTTTTATCCCGTCGTCATTCAATCTTTCTTCAATTTTAAGAAACGTGCCCTCAGAATCCTCCAATTCAGTTTCTGTCCCATCTTCCTGTTCCACTTTGACAATCACCCGGTCATCCCGATTTTCCAAACGGGTTTTGATACCTCCGCTCGTGATGTCGACACGAGTTCTACCGTCTTCAGTGCGCACCCTAATACGCTCGGATTCAGATAGTTTCACTTCGGTTCGTGTTTCGTCTTCTTCAATTTCTGTTTCAACTCGGGTTCCATCTGATTTTGTGCGTAGTTTTCCGGGTGTTGCCGATCTTCTAGGCGTATCGTCTGATGTCTCATTTGAACCGGAACTGCCGGATCCGATACCACTGGTAGAATTATCATCCTCATCATCTAATTCGTTTCTATTTGAAGATGAACCGGAAGATCCGCTTCCGGATGATCCGCTATCGGAATCATCACCTCGCGCCAGTAACGTTGACTGACCTTGGACATCCTGAGAAGTAGATTGAACAGGTGACAGGATTTTACCGAAAAAAATAACTGCGATAATTACACCTAAACTGATGTAAATAGTCCGCAAATGTACCGAATATGGAAGTTTAGTTGAATAAGAAATATGTGCAGGTCTTTTTACTCTTTTTTTCATAATTTTTACTTATTAATCTTATTTCATAATAAGTAGCTCGCAAAGTATTTGTCAAGTTACACTTCAAAAACTTTTTTTTGCCAGTATCGTCATCGCCTCTCCGGTATGAAAAATTGAGTTGATTGTGTTGAGAATTCCGAAGTATAGCCTTTTGACAAACGGATAATCCTGGCGAAGATGATTGTTGAAGGTTGTTTCCAATATCTGAAATTCTTCCCTTCTTAATAGTGAATGGATGTACTTTGTAGAAAAATGCCAGTGATGCTGATTCGGAAGAAGAGATTCCCAATATTTACCCCTAATTTTGAAAATAATATTATCCGTATTTGGCAGTCCCAATACTAACATCCCGCCGGGTTTTAGGGCCTTTTTGATGTTTTGGATTTCCTTTTGAACATCAACTACATGCTCAAGGACATGGTTATACACTATTACATCGAAACGGAGGCGATGATGTTTTAAAAATTCCGAAAGTTTTAGTTGAAAAATCCGTTTTGGAAAACGGGTACGTGACAGCTTCCACGCCGCAGGATTCGGTTCAAGTCCCCAAACTGTAAATCCTTGTTTTACAAAAATATTAAGTAGAATCCCCGTGGCGCACCCGACATCAAGAACTTTGCCGGATTTTCGATATTTCACAATTTGGGAAACTAATTTAGTGAAGTAGTCCGTAAATATATTTTTGTTGCCTTCGTAAAATTCGGTATTGCTCTTTACCGGCTGCACCTTATTTGCCGCAGCCAAAGTTTTTAAAACATAGCAGTTGGAACACCTGGCAATACTTAAGTCTTCATATGCTTTAAAGACTTTTTCCTGAGTGTATGAAATGAGAGACTGAAATTCTCTGTGGCGACCGCAGATACAATCACTGTAAATAATCTGGGCAAACCGAGATTTTAAACCTGTGCCCACACCACAAAAGTAAACAATTTATGCCCGCCGCCGAAGTCGCGTTCAAAGAGAGCCACGCGGCCATTGTTTTTGAGCTGCCTGCCCCATTCACTTTGGCTGTGGAAATCACCGTTGGCCGCTCCTTTGGGCATTTGCCCAACCGTCGTAGTTGAATCCAAATGTGCATAAATGAGCTCAAGTTCCTCATAATCATGCGCATTTGGATGTTGATTAGAGTTAGGATCAGACGTGTAATCCATACAAGTACCGAGTGGCGGATTTGCAAAATTCTCATCCTGATGGTCAAGACCAAAAATATGCCCGACTTCTTGACACAGAACAAGATTTCTCCATGCGGGTTTGTTATATGTGGAAGTATTGAAATATGTATCGTTCATCTTCGATACGCCCTGTGTTATGTGACTGCCGCTCACCCAAATTTGGGCTAGCCCCAACCAGCCATTGCTACCATATGTAGAATTACAAACCTCAACCCGCCCCGCGGTGGGTCGACAACGCCTGGCATTTGTCCCACCTGTCACAATTTGGGTATCTAACACAGATGATTGAGTCCAGTCATTCGAAGTAGTTTGTAAATACGGATCCCAAGTTGATGAAACATTGTCTCCCAGTTTGAGGGTAAATGGATTATTAGTCCGAGCCCAGTGATAGTTACCCCAGGAATGACTGGCATAAACCAGTGCAGGAAATATCGCACTCATTAATAAAAAGAGAGCAAGATATCGCATTCGTCTAAAATTGAACATTAACCTAATAATAGGTTAAAACTTTTTAAGTGTCAAATGACCAACTTCGCATCTATTAGTAAAATCTTTCACCTTTTCCCAAATATCCGGAAGGAATTTCTACACGACTACCTCTTTGTGATTGTTCCTGGGGAGTTGTATAACCTTTTTCAATTTGTTTTAAACTCCAATCACCTGTCAAATGGGTTGAATTTAAATAGAAATCTGCTTTGCACATAAGAACATGATTTATACCGTCCGGGTATTCTCCGCTGCTAATCCCAATTCTGATATAAGGTGCTTCGTCATGAATCGCATTACATATTTGATCTGAACTTAATTCCCCTCCAGCAACTTCTCCAAAGTCTTTGTGAAGTATAACCACTTCGGCAACCCGTAAAGCCTTACTTAATAAGTTTTTTACTTCCGCTTCATTTTTCATAAAAATAACTTTGTGTCCCATATTTCCCAAGAATATTGCATACAGGGGACCGATATCAGTTCGATCGTGAATTAAAACAACATTGTTCATTTATTTTTTTGCAATTAATTTTTTATATTCTTTTTCCGTTATCACGTCCAGCCAGCTCTCCAACCTGTCCAAAAACACTATCCCATCGAGATGATCCAACTCGTGCTGAAAGATACGGGCGATAAAATTAACAAATTTCCTCTTCACCAGCTTTCCTTTCCGATCAATATATTCAACCTGAATAACTGTATGCCGCGGGACCAAACCCCTGATGCCGGGGATTGACAGGCAACCTTCCCAATCTTTCTCTTTTTTGGAAGATTTGCTGATAATTTTAGGATTTATTACGGCCGTTGGAGCCATTTTCGGAGCATTGGGGTAACGCGCATTTGGCCGGGAAGCTACGATAAAAATCCTGAGTGACCGGTACACTTGCGGCGCGGCGATCCCTACCCCATCGACTTCTTTAACCGTTGCAATCAGGTCATCGATCAACTTTTGAATTTTGGGATCTTTTGTGTCGTTTACCGTTTTGGCTTTTACCCTGAGAACCGGTGTCCCAAGTTCGGCAACTTGAAGAAGTGTTGACATATATTAATTATTGAGCAGTATACTATGCGTTATTATAAATAATAATGTCAAAAGCACAACCATCGCTTCTTAAATTCACGGTATTCCAACTCAAAGAGATGTCCGGATACTGTTTTGATGTATCTAAACTTAGTATTGGAGCATTAATAGTGAAACTATTTGGGCCTGAACCTGAACTTTGGATCGCAGCTGATTATGGCACGTTTGCTTCAGGGTTGATTGTTGCACTGGTCTTTGTTATTCTGGGGTTATTCTTTTCAAGGAGAATAGAAAAATGAATTTTCCAGGAATAAATCAAGGATTACTTCTATTTTATATAGTACTGATGCTTCTGGCTATTTTTTTTGTCCTTCTCTATATTGCCTCTAAAAAATGAAATTGCACACATAAAGTATTTATTTTATCGTTTCAAATAACTATGCTAAGATAAGAAGGTGAAATTTCATGAGCATATTTACCGATCGCTCATTAAAGCGGTGACGTTTCGCTTTCTGATCATACTCTCGGATTCAATCATAATTTATTTCATTACCCACCGCTTAGACATCACATTAACTGTATTGGTATTTTCGAACCTGGCAAGCACCTTCTTCTATTTCCTTCATGAGCGAATGTGGAATTATATTCACTGGGGTAAATTGGGAAAAAAACATTGAACTTTGCGCTTAATTCTTGATACTTGACATGGAACTCAGGCAAATGTAATAGTTGATTTGTGATCTCCTTTATCGTTCCTGTCTATAATAAAGGTTCGATTCTTTTTAAAACACTCTCCTCGCTTCTCGTCCACCTCAAAAAAACAAAAATTGCGGACTTTGAAATCATCGTTGTAAATGACGGATCCACTGATGATTCATTTACCGAAGCTGTAAGGTTTAAAAAATTCAACGGGGATACCGACAAAATCCACATATTTCATTACGCAAAAAATGTCGGTAAAGGGTTTGCTTTGAGATTGGGATTCCAAAAATCCGTCGGCGACCCGGTAGTTTTTTTAGACGGTGATATGGATATTGAAACGTCACAGGTAGTCAACGCGCTTAACCTCTATCAAAAGTCTCGGACTGACATGGTATTGGGTTCAAAATATCACCCCCGCTCCCGTATTTATTATCCATTCAACCGATATCTGTATAGCCTGATTCTAAAGGGTTTAATAAATCTGCTTTTTCACCTCTCGGTTTCAGATACTCAAGTCGGACTAAAAGTATTCCGGCGGGAGGTACTGCAACAAGTTTTCCCCCGGCTAATTATCAAACGGTTTGCGGTGGATTTGGAATTCTTGGTGGTAGCCAAACTCCTGGGATTTGACCGGATAACAGAAATTCCGGTAATAATAAGACATACCAGTGCTAACAGTTCTACTATTAACTTAAGTGCCGTCAAAAACTTTTGTTGGGATATAACAGCCCTTTGGTATCGTAAAAACGTGCTGCGGTATTACTCCCGGAAAACTAGTGAATTGCCGCTGCCCTCTTTTGCAATACAAATAGCCTGACTTCAATATTTTTCGTTGTGATTATTCTATAATCACCCCATGCGTATCCTTATTCTCAACTGGAAAGACATCAAGCACCCCCGTTCTGGTGGAGCAGAAATAGTAACTCATGAAATTGCCAAAAGACTTGTCGTCTTGGGTCACCAAGTTTTTTGGTTTACCAGCTCTTTTTCTGATGCGGCAGCCCAAGAAAATATAGACGGCGTAAATATCTACCGAAAAGGTAATATTTATACGGTACAATTGCTGGCTGTTTATTACTATTTTAGATTTTTCAGAAAAAAAACCGATATTATAATTGATCAAATTCACGGTATTCCTTTTTTTACGCCATTGTATGCGAATAAACCAATCCTTGTCTGGATCCATGAAGTGGCCGGTGAAATTTGGGACCTGGAATTTTCCCGGTTGGTATCAACATTTGGCAAGTTATTGGAAAAATTATATTTTAAATTTTACCGGAATATTAATTTCTTAACCGTATCACTTTCAACTGCACATGAGTTAGTTAAATACGGGCTGGACAAAAAATTGATTCATGTTATCGGATTAACAATCGATAGACCTGATATAATAGTCGGTAAAAAAACCCAACACCCAACACTGATTTACGTAGGCCGGATTGCGCCGGTCAAACGATTGGAAATGGCTATCGAAGCAGTAGCTATTATCACCCAAATCTTTCCGCAACTTAATCTAACAATTATCGGTTCCGGAAAAAAAGCCTATGTAAATAAATTGAAGGAATTGGTGACCGGCAAGAGACTTCATAAATATATAACTTTCAAAGGTAAAGTAACTGAACCTGAAAAATTCCGTATTTTATCCCGTTCCTGGATAAATATTCATCCTTCACTCAAGGAAGGTTTTGGCCTCACCGTCCTTGAAGCGGCCAGTTGTGCCACTCCTACAGCTTGTTTCAGAGTTGCAGGACTTAAAGATATCGTTAATAACGATACTGGCGTAGTCATTGGTCATCAATCAGCAGAAACGCTAGCTGCAACACTCACCCAATTGATAAAAGATCCTCACAGGTTAAATAAACTTTCAACCACGGCATATCTGTGGTCCAAATCATTGCCTACATGGAAACAACAAGCAAAAAAGTTCGAATTATTGCTGCAAAACCTCGTCAAATATTCCGACTAACTTTTGCTGAAATACCGGCAAGGAAAATTTATCTACAAATCTACTCCTGGCTCCGCGTCCTAATCTTTTAAGCAGTTGCGGATCATTTATCAATCTCTCTAACGCCTTTGCCAATTCAGTAACCGAACCTGGCCTAACCACCAACCCGCTTACTCCATCCTGAACCAACTCCGGCAATACACAAATTTTGGTAACAACCGGCGCCACCATATATGCCATAGCCTCAGGAACAACCATACCATACCCTTCAATCACAAGAGGCACGTGAACTAAAATATCATGCGTTTGATAAAAGTGCAGCAGCTTGGGGTAAGAAACGAAGTTTTTGTGGACGATCGGCATACCCGCATCCAAAATAATATCCGGAGGCAACTGCCCTAAAATAGTCAGGTGAATCGGGTATTTTTTTACAAGCAACCTGCGAAACGCAGCCAACAGAATTCTCCCGCCTTTCCTCTCAAACCACATCCCGACAAATAATATCTTTATTTCTTTTCTTCTAACTTTTTGTTGCGGCTTGAGATTTGGAACCCACAAACCCGGATAAATAACTTTTGTATTTTTGATTCCTAATTCTTGTTTTTTGATTCTGGCCCATTCGGAAAATACAAAATTGTCAGCTGCAAGATGAGTATTGACTTCGCCGTCAATTGTCCCCGTGAGAGTGTAAATAATCTTTTTACTAAATTGCCATAACGCGCAAATTACCCGCGGCAATCCGAGATAATAGGCTAGAAACAAGGTATTTGATGAGCTGTCAGAAATAATAAGCGGAACATAATTCCCACTGATTTTGATCGGATGCGCATGAGCATATACCAGGTCAAAATTATCGTGAAGACGAAACACATATGCACGCGGCCCGGGAGGTAACAAACGCGCTTTTTGCAAATACAATAAAATCCAGTAAAGCGGATGGTAAGTTATCAATTTCAGATCTAAAGCTTCCGTAAAATGCACAAAGGTGACGCTCTGTGGCGGATGTCTCAAAAGCATTTTGGTATAGGTACTTTCTCCACCCATAAGATGCTTAAATTGGATAGGTACCCGCGGATCCAGCGGAGATACAAGCAGTACTTTCATATTGACTTAGTTTCGTGTCATATTATAGTCTGTCACATATATAAATGAAAAAAACAAGCCTAACGCTAGTCATTCCGGTATTCAATGAAACCAAAGTGCTCCGAAAAAATATTTCATTATTGGTAAAATTCCTGCGCAGAAACCTCGCACATATTTCCTGGCACGTGGTAATTGCAAATAATGCCTCAACTGACAACACGCTAATAGAAGCCAAACGTTTGACTCATGACTTCAAAGAAGCAACCGCAGTGAACATAACTCTACGGGGAAGGGGGTTGGCGGTTAAAAAAATTTGGGAACAGGCGACTACTGATTATGTGGCTTATATGGACGTAGATCTCTCAACTGCACTCAAACATTTCCCCACTCTTGTGCACACGCTGGGGCTGGGATACGATGTGGCAGTGGGCAATCGACTGCTTAAATCGTCAAAAGTGTACAAGCGTACCCTTTTTCGGGAAATTTTGTCGCGAGCATATAGTTTTCTGGTAAAAACCTGTCTGTCCGTTTCATTCTCTGATCCGCAGTGCGGGTTTAAAGCCATGAAAACCGGAGTTGCCCGAAAATTACTACCACAGGTTAGAAATACTAATTGGTTCTTTGACACGGAACTTCTGGCACTTGCCCAAAAGCAGGGATTTCGCATCTATGAGGAACCGGTCACCTGGGAAGACGATCCGTCGTCTTCAGTGGAACCGTTTAAAACAATTATCGAGGATTTACTTGGACTATTTCGCATGAGTATCAAATTAAGATTACATAATTAATTATCTCAATAATTTATGAAAAAACCGATTGTCGTAATTACCGGATTGAATTCCCTGTTAGGTAATTATTTAGCCATCTCTTTGCGCTCACAATATACGCTTTTTGGCCTAATTCATAAGACACCTTTGGATTCCCGAATCCCATTAGCAACAGACCACGTCACAAGGGTAGATATTTCCCAAAAAAAGAGCATAACTCACATACTTAAACACATTAAACCGCAATTCGTCATACATTTGGCAGCGCTATCCAACATAGATTATTGCCAATCCCATAAGAAAATTGCTTACAAAATCAATGTTGAAGGTACGAGACATATTTGTGAAGCATTAAACGGAACGTCTACCCAACTGATATTTATTTCATCAAATGCGGTATTTGCAGGTACTCATCCCCCATATCACGAAAACGATATTACCCGTCCGCTTAATGTCTACGGTCAAACCAAGCTGGAAGCCGAAAAAGTGGTAAAATCGGCGAAATTACTTACAACAATCATCCGTTCTACCACTATGTTTGGTTGGCATCCTGTTGGCTCCCGGGAAAATGATCTCACTTATTATTTAGCAAAACTTCGCTCCCTGAGTCCAATATTTCTGGTAAATGACCGCTTCTTCAATCCACTCTCGGCAACAACTGCAATTACCGCCATCCAGCGGGTGATTGAAAAAAAACACACCGGCGTCTTCCATATTGCGGGTCACAACCGGATATCCCGATATACATTTGTCAATACTTTGATCAGTGCCTTCGCGTTAAAAACACATGCGCCGATTCATGCAGTGTCCAACGCTTATTTTGCAAATCATGCTCCCAGACCATTAGACGCCACATTATCCATAGAAAAAATGAAAAACATATTGTCGATTCATCCGCCGACGCTACTTGATGATTTACAGAGTTTGAAAAAAACCGAACCGCCTACTGCAAGGTATTATGCGTAATCTCCGCATACCTTTTGTAAGGCGAAACCGACAATAAAGGATAGCGCATAATTTGGTTGAAATTTTTGTGATTTAACACAAAGTAATCAAAAACAATCGATCCCTTATAAAGCGTTTGTAATCCCAGTAAACTCCTGCCCTTGAGGGTAATAATCTTGTTTCTGATGAGATAAGGCATGCAAATCAGCAGGTCAAAGTACGCTCGTATGACAGCCAGCGCAAATCCGGGCTTCAGCTCAATCAGATAATATAAAATTGCCCCAAAATCCAATAAAAATCTCACCAACAAGAGAAGAAAATATGGCCAAAGAGAATAATTTTTCAAAAATAAATAAAGATTGTTACGATGATTTAAAAATATTTTTTGCACTAAATCATTATTACTCGTATATGCCCCGTGGTGATAGACTAAACTCTTAGGTATGCTGTAAATGGAATACCCTTTCTTTCTGATGCGGATGCATAAATCTATTTCTTCATTATAGGCAAACATAAATTCGTCAAAACCTTTGAGTCCGGCAAATAAATCCCTCTTAACCATTAAACATGATCCGGTTGCCCAGGTAATTTCCGCAGGCGAGTCATACTGTCCAACATCCTTCTCTATCCGGTCAAAAACTCTGCCCCGGGTAAAAGGATAACCTAAAATGTCGAGATACCCGCCGCCGGCACCGGAATAATCAAAATAATCTTTATGCCCGAATGAGTGAAGTTTCGGCCCGCATGCACCTACACCCGGATGAGATTTCATGAAAGACAAAAGTCCGCTTAACCATCCTTGTGTTACAACGGTATCGTTATTTATAAAAACAAGATATTTGCCTAATGCCAACTTTGCACCCTGGTTATTGGCGCGGGAATATCCTATATTAACAATATTTGAAATATACTGAATACGTGAAGAACGAAAGCGAGCAATCTTTTCGCGGAGAAGTTTCTTTTGCGGATGCGTGGAACCATTATCAATAATTATTATTTCGTAATTAATGGATAAAGTACATTGGATTAGGCTACGAATGCAGGCAACTGTTATATCATGATGGTTATAGGTAACGATGATGATCGTAACCTGCGGAGAAATCTTTTTTTTAAACATATTTTCCCATTACCCAGGTTTTACGTGAATAGTTGATAAGTATGCAAAACGTTGATCAACATCCATTAAAAAAAACTTTCTTAAGAACCGCAGAAAAGACTGTATCTTTTTTAGGGTTAGGCTTCTCAATTTACGCACTTTGGTATTTATTTCAAAATGTAGTTAACTTCTATCTCCAAATCCGTCAGCCTATTGGCGGCGACTATTACAACAGTCTAACATATGCCTTGCATTTTGCAGACCATTTACCATTTCCACCAACCGGATGGCTTTCTTTCTGGCATGAAGGCCGGCCTGTGATCGGAGGTTACCCTACTTTTGTTTTTTACTTGATGTATCCCTTGTTTAAGTTTTTTGAGCCCGCCTTAGCCATGGAAATATTTTCCATCGGAACCCAATTTCTGCTGCTAGTGTCATCTTTTTTATTATTCCGCTACGTAAGCAAAAGTTCAACATTCGCCTTAATCGCCGCATCTGCCTTGTATGTGACCAAAGCAACCTACTACCAGTTATTTGCCGAAGGGCTTGTAGTTTCTGCGACTATGCAATTTCTCCTACCGCTCACGTTATTATTTCTTTATCGCTTCTTGTCCAAAAGAAAATTGCGAGATTTTGTGTTTAGCGCTCTTCTTGCCGGTATTTCCCTACTCATGCACCCTGCCATGGGAATGCTGACCGTGATACTGCCTGCTGTCACCTTGCTTATAATTCATGATTTACTGTTTAAGAAACGGCTCACGGCAATCATCCAATCTTTCAATTTCACCGCGATTGCGACACTGGTTGGCAGCATGACTATATATGCGATGTTTGTGCAGATGAATACCGGCGGCGGAAGCGGGCCGTGCGACAGCCCCCAATGTTGGGGTATTTATCCCCAACAATTTATAACTTGGTTTCATTGGAGCACTCCGGTATTGGTTGCTATTTTGGGAATATCAGCTCTTATCGTGCTGATAATCAGGAGGAATAAATCTTTAGTACTCTCATTCATCGTGCCGATTGTGCCGATTTGCATCCTAAGCTCATACCTAATAGCTGCGCATCTGCATTTGATTGATACGTTCGCCAGCGCAATATTTCCCCGCCGCATTTTTTGGGCAATAAACATTCTCCTGCTCGTTTTCGGGGCAACTTGTTACCAAATCATCGCTAAATCATTCGGAAAAATTTCCGCCTACACCATGGCGCTTGTCTCGTGCTCCATAATTGCAGCAACCCTGTTATTTTATCCCGGAGTGTTAACATTTGACCCTTCAAATCTGACCGCTTACCCGGCTGTTGTTCCGGACAACATATACCAATTTGCCACCGAAAAATACAAAAATGGAGACCATGAGCAATTTCTACCCGGCTGGGTACATGATTTGGCTAAGTCAGAAACAAATTATCGGATGGACAGCCTAAACCAACAGGTAAATCATTGGTGGAACACTATCTATAAAATGCCGGCGGTACGTGGTTATTCCAACAACCCTACAGGAGTTAACGCAGATTTTCTCTATTATTACCAGGTAGGAACTGCAGAAAACAAACCTCAAGACGACCTGGAATTGGTCAAGTTCAGGACGCTTTTTTTACTGGACCATTATGCCACGCTTTTATATGAGGACTCTATCAGAAATTTCGGAACCAGCCAGTTGGGCATTGACCAGCGAATTCTAAAAAATACCGATTTGGTTAAAAACACGGTTGATTTCAGGGAATTGAAATTTTACGAATTTTCCCGGGACCAAATATCACCCATCATCTCTCCGACAGATGCACCTGTCATATTATTTGTCGGTGACCAACAGGGGTTTGAAACTTTTATCAGGGCACTAGCAAATACACCGTTTACTTCTAAAAAGGTCATCCCCGTACATGTGTCCCCAAACACGTCACGCGTTAAAAAATCAGACCTGGCCATGGCTGCGGCAGTATTTCTTTACCGTTTCGAGGGTACTTTGGAACCATTCGTAGATTACGTCCGAAACGGCGGGTCAATTTTTATTGATAACGGTTCTGCTAAAAAAGATCCGGAGAAACTTACCGTATTATATCCTTTTACCTCAGTTTCAGAAATTGAGGAATCCCACTGGGAAGGAAAACTTGCTGATGATTCTGACCTGACTGCCGGTTTAAATATCAACGATTTTGGACCACTGTTATACAAATCCGATCCGTGGAAATTGTACGTTGCAGAAAATGAATCTCTTAAAAAAGACGCCCGTGTAATTCTGAAACAAAAACAGGCGGCACTTGTGACCCGGGAAAATTTCGGAAAAGGGCAAATCATCTGGAGCGGCATGAACTTGCCGTTTCATCTGGTTGAATATATGAGCCGTGACGAATTGAAATTTTTTTCCAGAATACTTGAAACGCTCTTACCTGATTCGCCCCCTGTGCCGACAAGCATAACCGTCACCAGAAAGATTCCGGAACGCATCGAAGTCTCCGGGTCAGGATATTCCGGTATTTATTTTAAGGAGAATTTTGATCCGGGCTGGGTGGCGGAGGCAGCACAAAAAACATTACCCATATATCCTGCAGGACCAAACTTCATGTATGTTCCGGTTCCGAACACGACTTCGCCAGTCACTTTAACTTATCGGGGATCGAGAGCAGTCTGGATGGTTTTTTTAGTCAGTCTGACATCGATATTATTTGCATTTTGCCTGATTTTGCTTCCAACAACTCTTATTAATAAAATCCGGAAAGCCAGCGCGCCGCTAATCAAAATCATCAAATATCCGCTATACAAGCTAAACCGCCACGAAGACGTGGAATACTGAATATGACCCAACAAACCCTTATCCAGAAACAGGGAGAGGTGACATTTCGTTCTCTCATCAGCCAGCAACATACCGGAAAATGCTCTTATTTTCAAAATGAATTTGATGCTCCCGAAATGCTGGCGGAACTGAAAAATCGGGTGGTGGCTACCGGTCAAAACTTGGCAAAGCTCAATGAAAATCATATTTCCCTTTCACCATTTCTGGAAATCGGCGCTGAATATTGCATCAGATCATTGGTTCTAACTAACAAATTCGCCGCTAAGGGTGTGGCACTGGATATTGCCCAAGCTCCCCTGAATTCAGTGCCTTTTTTTGCAAAAAAGTTAGGCCTTCCCCAAATACCAAAACGGGTCTGCGCGGATGCGGAAAACCTGCCTTTTGCTGATAATGCATTTACGTTTGTATTTTGCTACCAAACACTTCATCATTTTCCGGACCCCAAGCGGGTTGTGGATGAAGTATACCGGGTTCTAAAACCGGGCGGGTATTTCTTTTTCGCAGAAGAACCGGTAAAACAAATTCTTAATTTTGATTTTTTTAAGCGTCCGACTAAAATCAAAGGTCTTTCAAAATTGCTCAAGATATTTCCCATCCTGCCATTTATATCTACAATCGGCAAGACTGAAACCGATCACGACATACTTGAAGCTGCATACAATCTCTCGGAATGGAAACGCATTTTAGGTACTTTTCAAAATGTGCAGGTGACAATAAGTACTTTCGGATATTCCCAAACTATATCGTACTCCAACCGGGCGGGATCTTTGACCCCGACTTGGTGGGGAAAACTCATGCTTTTCCTTTTTGGTGGAGGCATCCAAGCACTTACCCAAAAACCGCAAACCAAATTTGGCCAGACTAAACTGCAAAATAAACATTTTTCGGCTTGGGTCATTTGCCCAAATTGCAAAAGAAAATTAGGAAATGTTTTTATTTATAACAAATTCAAATGCACCGGTTGTCAGGAAAAATATTTGTCAAAAAACGGAGTCCTCCAGATACTCACTAAACAATTAAAAAATAATTTATATGGATAATTCACATAATCCGCTGGTTTCAATAATTGTGGCGACAAAAAACGAACAAGCCAGGCTGCCCCATCTCTGTTTGAGCATAGCTAAACAAAATTATACAAATATTGAAACTATTATCGTCGATAATTATTCTACGGACGATACGCTAATTCTGGCTAAGCGATTTACCCAAAAAGTTTACCTCCACGGAACCGAACGGAGCCAGCAAAGAAACTACGGAGCCAAAAAATCAGAGGGTAAATACCTGCTGTATCTTGATGCAGATATGGAACTTCATCCGGGTACGGTCGGAGAATGCATTGAGGTTATTTCCAGACAAAACTCCCAAGCACTGATCATCCCTGAGACCAACAACGGTACAAATTTTTTCAGCCGGATAAAGCGTTTGGAAAAGAAGTTGTATTTAAATGAGTCTTCGATCGAGTCTCCGCGTTTTTTTTCAAAAAAAATATTTATGCAGGTAGGTGGATATGACGAACGGTTGATTGCGGGTGAAGACTGGGATTTAGGAAAACGCGTAAGTATCCAAGGTAAAATTTCCCGGATCAATCGGCCTCTTGTCCACAATGAAAATTCATTTTTCCGTGAAATCGAACACAAGTTGTATTACACAAAACACATAGCAAAGTATCACAAAAAACATCAAGCAGTTTTTTCCGAACAAAGCGGATTTAAACGGCTGTTTATATTTCTGACAAAGAAAACATTCTATACCGAAGATCCTCCGGCAAGCATAGGACTGTTATTTGTCAAAAGCATCGAATTCTTTTTATATTGCCTTGCCAGGTTATATGCCTCTATATGATACCTCTCGTCACCGTAATCATACCCAATTTTGACTCAGACCAACAAATGCTTGAAAAATGTATACGGTCAATCAATTCACAACTGGTTTCCGGAAAATTGGAAATTATTTTGGTGGATAACGGTTCGGAAAAGCAAAAGAAGGCGGATTTAATTCTTTTTCGGCGTAAATTCAAAAATCTGAAAATTATTTTCCTAAAGGATAACTACGGATTTGCCAAGGCAGTTAACATCGGAGCTGAGATAGCCCGAGGAGATTATCTTTTCATCACCAACAATGACGTCGTCCTGGAAAAAAATTTATTATTCAAACTTTATAGCTATCTAATAAGGCATCCAAAAATAGCATTAGTTGGACCTGTTTCATACTTAGACGAGCAATCAATCAAGCTTGATTCAGCAGTACATCATTACTCTCTGATAACAGGATTATTTTCAACTACTTTACCAATGCAACCGGATATTTCTGATTGGATATCAGGATCTGCAATGTTGATTAGAAAAACTGATTTCAAAACATTGGACGGTTTTGATGAAGATTTTTTCTTTTATTATGAAGATGTCGACATGGGTTTGAGAATCAAAAAAATGCGCCGACTGTCAGTCTGTGTTCCCACTGCAACCATGATACATAACCGCGGTACCACTGCACATAAAACCAAAAACCATAATTTCCGTTATTTTTACCTTTATCTTGGCCGGCAACAGTTACTCATAAAACACGGAAATTGGCTGCAAATATTTATCGGGTTATTTCTGCAGTTCGTTGTTTTTTCCGTATACCATGCTATTATTTTGCGTGACAACAGTAACCGCCAACTGCTAAAGGCAACAAAACATAATATTGTAAATATCCGTAAATTGATTTCTGCCCGACACCGGTACCACAAATGGCAATTAAGCATAAATATGACATCGGCATACTAGCGGAAGTAGTACATGCGTCTTCAGGAGCACGGGCGGCGGTTGATTTGGCTGTAACTTTTGCACAAAGAGGCCATAAAGTGACATTTTATGCCACGGATTTATTATTCTATCAAAAAACCGCTGCCTACCTGCAAGCAAATAATATAAATGTCCGTCTCACTCACGTATCACGCACGCCGATATTGGGCCGCCTGATTGCTTCTTACAGGTTATGGCGGTATTTGAGAACCAGCACTCACCAAATACTCCAATCACAGGTTTTTCCTTCCATGTTTTGGGCGGCAAAATTGTCAGGGATTCCAATCATCACGACTTTTTATGGCACACAATTTGATGTGATGCGGGAAAGGTTTTTACCCCCTTCCTTCACTTATTTTCTGGTCAGGCCGCTTGATATGTTATTAAACCTGGTGATCATTCTTAAATCTGTTCCCAGTCTGATCCTATCGCAAAAAATAGTCAGCATCAGCTCCTATTGCCAACTCCAGGCCAAAAGAATTTACGGTGTTTCCTCGGAAGTAATTTACCTGGGAACAAACTTTGCACCTCTAAAAAAACATCCCGGTGGTTTGCGTTTCATCAGCGTCTCACGTATCACTCCATACAAAGGATTCCATCAACTCATAAAGACCTTCAATCAATTTTGCACATCTTATCAAGGCGCCAGGCTGACTATCGCCGGATCTAACCCCAACCCAAAATATTTGGATTATCTAAATCTTATAAAAAACAGGCACACTCAAATTCTCATAAATATTTCCGCGCAAAAACTTCAACACCTATACAGTACTGCCAATGTTTATTTGAGTTGGGACAGGAATTTGTTTTTTGGTTTACCAATTATCGAAGCTGCAAGACTGGGCATACCGACAATTGCCTTTGATACATGTGCCGCTCCCGAACTAATCAGAAGCAGTATCAATGGATACCTTTTCCATAGCCAAAGTGAACTTCTTAAATACATGCACAAACTGCAGGCAAATCCGGACCTTATCCAAAAAATGGGAGTTGCGGCAACCCGCCTCTCCCGGCGTTTTAATTGGCTGCAGGCTTCAGTTAAATACGAAAAAATATTTGCGGAAATAGAAACAGGGCGGAAAAAGACCGACTTTTTCCCTTTGATAAGCATGAGTATCTTCGCCATATTGCTGCGCTTATTTTTTTTGAACCAACATGACATTTGGTTTGATGAAGCCATTTCGTATTTCGAAGCCATCAAACCTACAGCCCAAATATTGAGACTGGCAGCCAGCGATAATACACCGCCGCTATTTTTACTGATACAGCACTTCTGGCTGAAGATCGTCCCCCATACTGAATTCTTTATCAGACTACCCGCATTTATATACATGAGTCTCGCCCATCTATTTATGTACGGAGTATTTCGCCTTTATACCAACCATAAAAATGCGAGCACTGCAGTAATTTTGTCATTTGCCCTGCCTTTCTTTCTTTATGCTGCCGGGGAATCCAGAAATTTATCCCTTTTCCTTTTTTTGTCATTACTAACCCAAATAAGTGCTTTTACGGCAATAAAAAATCCGCGCGCGTTTGCATGGGTGGTTTTTTTGGCGGTGTCAATCTGCCTCTGGTACACGCATTATTACGCTGTTTTTGTTTTTATCATGCTATCAATTTACGTCATCAGCCGGAAACCCCCCGTACAATCTCTAATTAAATTTGCAGCCGTATTATCAGTTTCCGCGACTGTATTTGTCCCATGGATAATTTATACATTCAGTTTTACTCCTCCTGCTCCTTACTCATACCCGCCACCTAAAAATTTAATGGCTTTACTAATGCAATTTTCTTTGGGAGACCTCCGGTTAAACTTTTTCCCGCAAAAATTAAGTATTTTGACCCTCCTTTTCGGAGCGCAAATTTGTTTCATCCTTTATTTATTTTTGAAGGCTTTTCTGTTTAATAACAAGAGTGCGGTTCTGAAAGTGATTCTGGTAACTCCGATTATGATTTTATTTTTACTGTCACTTACTTTTCCGGTTTTTTCCGTCAGATCCTTGATATTTATATATCCATTCGGGCTACTTTTGTTAGTCGTTACGCTTGCACAGGAAAAACAGGCAACTTTGCAATTAATGATCTTAGGCGGACTGATGGTGAGCATATCTATTAGCCAATTAATTTTCCCCCAGTTTCGCGGCCTACCGCTAAAACAGAAAGCCAACGAAATTTCAGAACTCCCGCAAACTGATCTGGTTCACCAAAGTACGCTCACCTATTATCCTTTTCGTTACTATCTGAAATCCTCCAAGAAAAATTATTTGTCAGGATTTAACCCGCTCTCCAAATACTTACAAACTTCATTGGAAGATTTAACAGTTAAAACCGAGCCTAACCGCGAATATATTTATATAGACCAAAATGCTTACTATTCCCTAAAGAAGGATTAACTTATTTAACTTTTCATGTTTTATGAAAATCGGGATTTTGATAGATCAGTTGATTGCCGGCGGAGTGCAAAAAACCGCCATCGCCGAAACTAAACAACTGGCGCAAATGGGATTTACGGTTGAATTGCTGGTACTGATGCGTACGCTTGACACATACAAATACCAGGATCTGACCGCGGGTATCAAAATCAGGTATATCTCTGACAGTTATCCCCTATTTCTTCGCAGCAGCAAACGAATTCCGCCGTTTACTTTTATGTCTCCTTTGCATCTTCTCAGCCCGCTTTTGGCACCCTGGGTGATTGGAAACCGGCAATACGACATGATTATAAATCACGGCACTACCACCAACTTAACCGCATTAAGTTTGTCCCTCGTAAAAAGCATCCCATACGTGACCATCATTTGGGACCCGCTGGAATACATTCTCAACAAAGTCTATGCACCCCATCTCCCGCGATTTTTAACTTGGATTCTCATGCGTTTGGCTTACATACTTGAATTTGCGTTTATAAAAAAAGCGGCTGCAGTGCTGACGCCGTCCAAAGTTCATGCTGATTTTCTAAAAAATACTTACGGCAAAAATGTGCACATCATCTATCCGGGATTAAACTTCCCCGACCGACCCCAACACCAACAACCCCAATATTTCCTATCGTACACCCGCTGGCAAATGGCTAAACATCCGGAATTTCTGCTGTCTTTGGCCAAGAAGTTTCCCGGAAAACCATTTGTCATTGCCGGTTCCTGGACTGATGCCCAAGAGCTGTTGTCCTTCAAGCAATTGATCCGGAAGATGAATTTGGAAAACGTGCAGTTGGTCTCAGAAGTTAACCATATAATGCTCAAGAAATTGGCGAGCTCTGCCATAGCACTCATTCATCCGAATTATGAATCATTCGGCATGACGGCTTTGGAAATAGCCGCTTGCGGAGTCCCGATCATTGTTCCGAGGGGCTCGGGAGTCACTGAAATCTTTGCAGAAGGCAAGGACGGCTACTTCCCCCGGGAGGGAAATTTAAATCAATTTGTCCGCGCAATCAACCAACTAAGCGATCCAAAACGCGCTCTTAATTTCGGGAGCCATGCCCGAATAAAAGCACGTGAGTATTCCTGGAAAACACACGCAAATATCCTCAAAGGATTGCTTTATAAATCCCTGAAAATAATTCCGGATATTTCCTCAGTCACCGTGCTTGCAAACGCGTTTGTTTCCGTAAATTCCATAGGTGGCGGGGATAAATTCCTGATGGAAACCATGCCGTATTTTACGGACAATATACACTTCAACTTGATACTTCCGGAAGTCGGTTTTTATCATTGGCACAAGAGAAAAATCCGTTATAGCCATCTGAATTACCTGATCCATACTCCGACATTGTTTGATAATAGGCTGAATAAATTTATGATTTTCGCGGCTTATGTCGTCAGAACCATGCAAACATTGTCCTTGCTCTTTCGTTCCCGGCAAAGTTTTATTTACAGTTCAACGGAAATTTTTCCTGACATCATCCCGGCATTTTTATATAAAATAGCAAATCCCCGTACCTGTTGGGTAGCCTGTATTTACCATTTACTTCCTCCGCCACATAAACGCTCGGGCCAAATTCCCGTCAATACGGTGGCATATCTATTGCAACGGTTTAGCCTGGTACTGATGCGGCAAGCAAATCAAGTCCTGGTAGATAATCCTAGGCTCATGAAAAACCTCAGGGAATACGGATTCAAAAAAACCCAAGTCGTACTGCAAACAGGCGGAGCCCATATCAAACAGATCCTATCCTATAAACCCCAAAAACACTATGACTATCAAGCAGCGGTCATCGGCCGGTTAGCTCCGCACAAAGGCACTTTGGACATCATTCCGATATGGACGCAGGTGGTGAAGAAAAATACCAACGCAAAAGTTGCTCTCGTCGGCCGGGGTGAACCGGCTTTTGAACAACGAATATTACGGGAAGTCACTACTCAGAATTTGACAGATAACATCAGTTTAATTGGTTTTTTGCACCACCAAGATGAAAACCGGATGCCACTTTTCGATTTGTTAAAATCGGTTAAGGTCCTGCTGTTTTTGGACCATGAAGCCGGCTTTGGCCTGTCTATAGCTGAAGCCCTGGCTTGCGGCCTGCCGGTAATCACTTATGATTTACCGGAACTTAAAAGCCTGTATAAAGAAGGAGTCATCCGTATGCCTTTCGGAAATACGGAGTATTTTTCAACCCAAATTTTGAAATTACTCCAAAATAATAAGTTGTATAAGAAGTATCGCCGCCTGGCATTTAAAGAATCCAAACGGCATGATTGGGAACAACAAGCCAACAATCTGCGGCAGTTGTTTCAAAAACTATATGAAAAAAATTCCGGAAATTAAACTTTTAACTGTTTGGCAATTAGAAAAACTTATGGATATGAAGCCCAGGCTAAAACAGGAAAAACGCGTCTCCAGATATGCTTGGGAAACCGGTGATTTCAACGGCGGAGCCGCATTTCTATATTCATTGGTGAACTTTATACAACCTAAAATAATAATTGAGCTGGGTACGTTTGAAGCTCACGGAACGCTGATACTGCACCGGGCAACAAGACTTAATGGCGCTCAGATTTATACGATTGACTGTGATATAACTTTGAATAATCCGCACCAGGACCAGCTTCTAGTTGACAAGATCCGCAGACAACGCATCCTGGGGGCAAACCGTGAAGGTAGTACCCGGATCAAATTCTTAAAAGGAGATACGCGCCAAGTACTTAAACGTATTTTACCAAAAATAAATTCCATCGATTTTGTTTTCCAGGATTCGATGCATTTTGTGCCGGGACTGCTTGAGGAATTTGACTTGCTGCGTCCGAAACTATCGAGGGGAGCAGTGGTAATATTTGATGACTGGTGGATGGTAAAACTCAAACATTGGTGGTTGCTGCCTTATTTTAAAAAACGCTTTTCACCTAATATTTCCGGCAATCCCCAAATAGGCCCTTTTGACATGACATTCAACTGTTTCGAAATCAACCGCGGTAAAGGATTTTTGGTCCTGCAACGTTTAACCTAACCGGATTGATAAAATATTCCTTAAGCGGGGTTTTATAAAAGTTTCCCAAATTGAAGTTGCAAAAACCAAACTGAAAAAGTAAATAAAACGTATAAGCTCTCTTAAAGGTCTCATATATCAGGTTAGGAGTTACGCGCTCTGTCATCCTCCGGCTTGACCGGAGGATCCATCTTCTTGTTCTGCGTGGATTCCCGCCTGCGCGGGAATGACAATTAAAAACACGACAGACTGCGTAAATCCTGTCAGGTGAAAGAAGAATATAATAAGTTAATTACTCATGCAAGTTGATAAAAAAACCATTACGCTGATTGCACTCAATACGGCCTTCGTAACCCACAAAAATTTGGGCGGCGGCGACCGGATGCTGATGGAATTAATTTCCAGGCTACCCGGAAATATCACACCCATCGTGATTTTACCCCCAATCGGCATGGCGCACTGGCGGAAACTTAAACTCCCAAAACGAATTTACCGCATCTTGCCGGCAACTACTTTTGACGGCAACGAGTCCCGGGTAGCGATTTTTTTTGCTTATTTATTAAGGCTTCGCTATACGTTAAAAATTCTGGGGAATTTACTGCAAATGAATGAGAATTCAGTTATTTATACAGCCTCTGATTATTTTGTCGACGTCATACCCATAACTCTTTTGAAATTGAAATTCAGACATGCCCGCTGGCTGGCGCAAACTTATCATATAGTGCACCCTCCCCGGGAACGGACGGGAAACATACTGAATAACACCGCGGCTTATTTGTTGCAACGTACTAGTTTCCTCCTGATCAGATATCAGGCAAACCATATATTTGCCGACAATCCGAAAACTCTTGTTTTTTTCAAAAAACGTTTCCGGGGGCCGGTAACTCTTCTTGGTGGCAGCGTGGACACAGACAGGACCCAAAAATTAATTCCTAGACTGGTCCCTGCTTCCGAAACGGTGATCGTGGGTAGGTTGGATCCGACCAAAAATATGCCGGGTGCCCTAACCGTCTGGAAAGGGGTCACCAAAATCCTTCCGTATGCTCATCTTAATATCATCGGCACCAGTTCAAGGAGTAGGATAAATGCGCTAAAAACAATGATTTCCCAAGCCGGGCTGGAAAAAAATATCACTTTAACCGGTTTTGTCCCGCATGAGGGCAGGCCTAATATTTTCGATCATCTTAAACGCTCGCGCATTTTCCTGTTTCTGGAATCGGAAGGAGGCAGAAGTTTGGCCCTTCTCGAAGCTCTTGCCTGCGGATTACCGGTAATTGCACTACCCCACTCCCTGTTTGAAAATAATTTTGTCACCGGCGGTATTAAAATCTGCCCGGACATCCCATCAATTGCGGCAGAAATAGTAAATCTTCTTAACCACCCCTCATATTATCTCAGCCTAAGTCGGAAAGCCCTAATTGAGGCACGCCGGTTTGACTGGAATTCGTCCATGAATCATTTTGCAAGCATCCTAAAACATGAGCCTAAATGATTTTAGTTTTTCCGCTTTACCCAATATTTAAAACTAACCCAGTCACGGTTTCCCGGCTGCATTTCAGCCAGAATTACCCGGGCGCCTGAACTTGTCAACAATTCCACAACTTCGGATTTGGGCATCCAATAAAGGTCGATGATTTTCCCAAAGGTAAACCGCCGGTATAAATTCAAAAACAGCTTGGGTAAAAATCTGTGGATGAGACCTACAACAGTCAACCCGGGAGATGCCGGCAGTTGAAATACGAGCAACCCGTCTTTTTTCAAAATGCGGATAAATTCCTGCAGATAGATGCGCGTAATTTCGGGTGCGATATGTTGCAGAGTTATGGTCGAATAAATAAAGTCGAATGTCTCATCAGCAAATATTCTTAAATCAGGAATTCCATTGACTAAGTAATGACACCTTGCACCTTGCTTATTATACT
>CAYHKY010000006.1:0-29463 GCA_964357355.1 uncultured Gammaproteobacteria bacterium
TTTTCATCCCTGCATTTTACCGCAGGGGGTTGCAATCGATTATAGAACTTCTATTTTTACCTTTATAAAATGCCAACTTCAACTTAGCACAAAAATACGCTATGGCGTATTTTTGTGATTTAGGCTACATAATAGCTTAAATTATTAATACATCCATTACCAAAAAAACGCTCTTTACTCAACTACTAGACTGACTGCGTTTTTCCAAATATGCCATTAGCCATTCTTTAAAAATCGTACTTGATTCTCCCGGTAACATATTTCTGTACACTCTTTCATCTGGTCTATTTTCCGGTTTGCCGGTATATTGCCATGTCAGGGGATTGTAACCAGCTGCGATGACATTATCCACCACTATAGGAAAAAAAGCAGATAAATGTTTTTCTGCCATATCATCTTTGAGTCTGTCAATGACATAATGAAACGGTATCTGGATAAACCCTTTACGAATCCCTTCTAATATTTGAAATAATTGCGCTGCTAATACTTTAGCCAGACGCGGATGACCACCAGCTTCTTTGACTAAATAATTTATTATTTTGTCCGTAAACATCTGCGGGTTACCTGATACGGCTTGTCTGGTTTCATCGTCAGTAAATAATGGGTTTACGACAACTGAGTCATGAACCAAAGATATTAGTTGTTGTTTTGCGTGGGCATTAAGTTCTCCATCTATATCTCCCTTTGCGTGTATATCTCCTATTATCCCTATGAGGATCTGGTGTCCTTGATTCCTCAACACACTTATTCCTGCAACAAATTCATCAACTCTCTGGTGTGTTCCAAGACTCTCAATTTCGTCCAGGGCAATGACAGCTTTCTTACGAGCGAAATTAATTTTTCTCTTTCTACGGACTATCCCGTCAACTATTTCCCGTTCAAAATCAATTGGCTCAACCATTGATATACTTTCTAAAGAGACATAATGACTTACTGTTGCGGCGCCTTTTTCAACCAGCCTGGCAACAGCGATTTTAAGCAGTGCTGTTTTACCGGTGCTGTGTCCTCCCTCAAGCACTACAATTCCGTTACTTGCAATACTCTCCTCCAAGTCATGCAAAGTTGCCTGTTTTCCGACAAAATCTTCCCCGTTTCTTGAAACCTCAGTGCTAAAGGGGTTAGAGATATATCTTCTAGCTGCTACTTTTATTCCCTGAGGAGTTAGCAGTTGTCTGATATCTACCAATTGACCGAACGTCTGTTCACTGGTTTCGCCTGCCATAACGACCAAATTATACCACTATGTAGCTTCGTTATTATGAGGAATGTTTATATTGTGATTGGACCTGACTAATTTTAAAGTTTTCTAAGGAGGAAATTTACCCAGTCACCCGATCTACATATTCTCCAGTTTCCGGATCAATTCCAATCACGTCTCCTGTCTTTATAAAGAGAGGCACTTGGACACTGACACCTGTTTCCAGTTTAGCAGGTTTTGTCGCGCCCGATACAGTATTGCCTTTTACCGCATCTTCGGTTTCCACTACTGTCAGCCGCACTTTTTTGGGAAATCGCACCCCGATTGCTTGATCTTCAAACACGAGAAGTTGGTAGGTTTCGTTTTCTTTGAGATAATTGGCATACTCCCCCAAAACTGTCTTACTCACACTCATTTGCTCGTAAGACTTGTTGTCCATGAAGACGAAATTATCCCCTTCCTTATACAAATACTGCATTTCCCGGGTGTTTATAGACAAATCCTCAACTTCCTCACCTGCCTTAAACGTAAATTCCTGGACACGGCCGGTCTTAAAGCTTTTAAGCCGGGATCGGACAAACGCGCTTCCCTTCCCCGGATTTACGTGTTGAAATTCCACAATCTGGTGCGGTTCATTTTTGAAGGTAATAAACATGCCTTTGTGAAAATCCGCGGTTGTTATTCTGCTCATAATAATTAAAAACAGCTTGTTGTTGCTGTTTAAATGAATTATACATGATATTACCTTCTAAGAATATAATTAGGACAGTCGAGGTCCATTCCAAACCAAATCAAAAATTGCAGATTGAGTCTGGGCAAGTTCCTCATTCCACACTTCTGTTCCGACAGCGTCACTAATGCTATACCCAATCAGGTAAATTTTTTGATTTGTAATGATTGTGTCAGAAGAAAAAGTGGTATCTTTTGGAAGCAGTGCTATTTTGTGTTTATCCGAACGGTATAGACTCATATATTCATCTGCTTCTTTACAACTGACTAACAACTCTTGAGCTTTTCCACCTCTCGTTTTTAACGTTTGGGGTATTTTATGAAAATATTCAGGCATTTTTGATTTTACCCGACCGGGATGGAAAAAAGCCTTAAATGAGATTTCCTTCAATACTTCCTCATACATCAGCTCAACCTTTTTAATCCCTTCAAAAAACCGGACTTTGGGAGTAATTCCCTGAGTTTTTTCCAACTTTTGGAGTTCAGGAAGTTTTTTTTCAAGCAGAGTTTTGGTGTTGATAATAAAATCCTCTTTATCATTCAAGAGTGCAGTAAGTTCGGCCAAAGGTACAGACTGAACGTGCTGTACACCATTATGTGTAAAAGTGGCTACAAGGCCGGCATTGGTAAGCCTTTCGAGGATGACATACATTGATGAACGATTGATACCGGCGTGTTTAGCCCATTTACTTACTGGTGTTGCTCCCAAACGAATCAGTTCTAAATAGCTAGCTGATTCTTTGCTGTCCAATCCAAACCGGGTAAATAATTCTTGCATAAATAATTGTTGTTGTATTATATCAACAGTTAATTTAGTTATATTTTAGCCTTAAATATGGCAGTTGTCAAGAGTCTTAGTTGTAACTTGTTGACATATTATTTTATCAGCCTATAATTGTAGTATGAATCAAACAATAAAAGTCGATATTTACAATCCGGTAACCCATGAAGGAATCGGAGACCGATTACATGTAGTAACTGGCCTTAGTTTTATAGAAGGTATGGTTACAATCCAAACAATCGAGGGACCACTTCAACAAAAAGTGGATAGTTTGGCAGAAAGTAGGAGTGTCGGCTCGCAAATAAACCAAATACTTTCTGCACTCAACAGTAATGATATGACACCTGAAGAAAAAACTATTTTAAGAAATATCAAAAGAAATAGAGACTCAATAAGTGAAGAAACTGCAAGAGACTTTTTTCGTCCACCAGGATTAGAGGGCTGGAGAAGATAATTAACAACTATGACTCATGAAGTATTTATAAAAATTGGAGCGGCAGCGACAAAATTAAATAAAACTGGTACACCACAACAAGTCCCGAATTTGGAATTTCGTTTACCCAATCCGGTTGGTTTGAGTGGTGTATTTGAGACGCAACTTGTAGCTGTTGAGGAGTCTAGTGTACAACTACTGCTTAGTAGTAAGGTGAGAAATGATCCTTTCACAATATGGATCACCAAAGAAACCTTACTATCTGAAGCTGTATTTCTAGAACAAGGTGCGATTGGTAATGTTGTGAGGGATTTAGTTCAAAAACTTAACCAACCTTTGTCTGGTACCCACGAAAAAAGAGGTAGAACTCGTTATTAATTAACACACATCTAAAGGATTTTAGGCAAACACGCCGGGAACTTTAACACTAACGGAGAAAATCTGCTACCTGTTAGGAGTAATAATTGCCTGGGTAGGCAGGAATAAATAAAAGATAACCTCTTACAAAAGTTGCTGGATCAATCTAAAAATACCTCTACTCAATCTCAATATTTAACAGTACATTAAATAATATTTGCGTTTATTTATAGAGTTGACTATGAGTACCAATCGTTTCTAAAATGATGACCAACTCCCCCACGTTCATCACTTTCCGTATACAACGCCCGCCAGTCACTAGTGACGTTGATACTGCAAAACGCTGCATATTCACCCTTTAGTGCGTGATTACCAAGTTGAGGATGTGCAGTATTTTGAGAAAAGAGTTCAAACCTGTTTCTAAAGGCACGTTTGATTTTAAACGGTTCTTATAGCACTTGAGTAAAATCAAATAACTTTATTTTTGGTAATTGCTTGAAATGTTTTTGATTGTGAGTAGCGATATATGCGTCATGTTCCAAAGCAATTGCGGCAATCAGAAAATCAAATGGGTCTGGTACTTGCGGGAAGCAACGCATGAGTTCTCCGGCTTTTTTAGCCGAGTCAATGGTCAATCCTATGATTTCTGTCCCTTTAAGCAGCTCGTTATATGCTGTTTGTACTACTCTCTTTTGTGCTGCCTGACCTGCAAATAACTCTGTAATCACCATATGAGGGATCAGCATGTCAACTTCTTCATCAAGTCTTAGATTTTCAAGAGTTTCAAAATCGGAAGATGTACCACGAAGATGGTCTATGATTACTGATGTGTCAACAATAATCTTAGGCATTTTGTGTTCTGACTCGTTTCAAGTATGTTTGAGCTTGTTTTCCTCGAAGTCTGTCATCTTTAAACAAACTCTCCGGGACATCTTTGAACATTCCATACGTTTCAGTAAGCAATTTGCGTCGGGCATCTTTCGTCTCAGATCGATTCTTGATGGCAATCAGTTCTACAGTTTTCTCAGTTCCGGATTTGGAAATAACAACTCGTACCTGTTCATAAATAGCTTGATTAAGTAGAGTAAAGAAGTTGCTTCTGGCCTCAGTTGCAGTAACATTGATGGTTTTCATAGACTCAATTAGTTTAACATGCGTATTTAGATGTGTCAATAATGTACATTATGTACGTACTCAATATTATTCTTCCGCATCTGCATCGGTGGAAATAAAGAAGAGGTCGGCTACATTCAATCGGATAAAATTCATCACTTTTTCTTTTCTGGTCTATATAGACTACATACTTGAAATCGTTCCCTGCCTCGCCGGCAGGCAGGCGGCCATATACCCCTCTATACTGCTTTGATCCCACCTACATCTTCATAATTATAATGCTTGGCGGGACAAACCAGCTATGACGGGTATATATTTATACTAAATATTAACAGATTACAATTTATAGCATCCACATCTCACTCGATGGAAAAAAAAGTATGTGTTGGATACGAGACGAATTAGTTAATAACATAATTAACCGGTCAACACCAAGAGCAATACCGGCACATTTAGGTAATCCAAGTTTAAGCGCTTCCAGGAATTCGTAGTCAATCGGATACTCCGTCTTTCCTTTTTTCCTTCTTTCCTTTATTTCATTATTAAATCTACGTTCTTGTTCTTTGACATCAGTAAGTTCTGTACAACCATCAGCAAGTTCAATGCTCCCGATATATACTTCAAAACGTTCACAAAAACGTGGGTCACTTGCTTTTGGTTTAGCAGCCAATGCTGCAAGTTGGATTGGATAATCATAAATAAGCGTCGGTTTATTTTTGGGAAATTTCGGTACCACTTCATTGAGATAAATTTGATGGAAGAGTTCTTCCCAGGTAGAATTTACGGTAGAATATCCCTTCGATTTGGCAACTTTTTGTATTCCCCTATCGCCCAATATTTCCATCAAATTAACCTGTGCATATTTGATGAATGCTTCAGTCATGGAAATTCTCGGCCAGGGTAAAGTCAAGTCTATAGATTGACCTTGGTAGTAAATAGTCATCCTTGATTTATCTGGAGATCTTCTTACTGAGATTCCCGCTTTCGCGGGAATGACATGAGGATTGGGTATGACATGAGTAGCGGGAATGACGGAAGATTTTTGCAATGATTGAATAATAAATAAAGCAAATTCCTCCGTATCTCTCATTAATTGCTTGTAATCAACTCCTACGTGATACCACTCTAAAATAGTAAATTCAGGGTTATGTGTGTCAGACAAGTCTTCTGTGTTGCGGAAACTTTTGGTTAAACTGTAACAATTCCCTATTCCTGCAACCAGAAGTTTTTTTAAAAAAGGTTCCGGAGAGGTGGTTAAAAAGGCACGTTGACTTCGGCGTAATCTGTTTAAAAGCGCGGTTTCAAATACTTCAATATAGGATTCTGCGGGTAATCCTGATGCCAGGACAGGCACTTCGATTTCGTGGAAATTTTGACTATAAAAAAATTTACGGATGATACGAAACACTTGCTCACGCACCAAAAAACTTCTCCAAAGATCAGGATTTTGTTTAAGTCTTTGCCAGGTTTTCATATATTGGACATGTCATCCTGATTTCATTTCAGGATCTCACAGCTTAAAGAGATGCTGAAACAAGTTCAGCATGACACCCAAGAAGTCTAGAGGTAACGTTCTATTTTAGCCTGTTCTTTGATCTTGGCAAACCATTCTGAGAAAATTTTCGTCATCTTGTTATTTTTCAATGTTTCCTCAGCTTCCTGAGTTCTACCCGCATCCGTAGTCGCCGTCATTGTCTTGCTGTTTTGCTGAACAAAAACTGTAACTTCTTCGGTAGAAATAGTTGCTTCGCTGCTCAACATTTTGTCAATCAAAAGTTGCAACCTGATTTGATTTTCAAATTCAGGCCGAGTCACACCCTGAAGAGCTAATGAATCATCAAGTGTCATAGAACCCTTCAATTCAGCCTCAATGCTGGCAATCTTAGCTTTTACCTCCTGGGCGTCAGCAGTTACTTTTTTCTTTCCCGCTTCTTCAAGAATCAAATTCTCCGCAATGAGCGCCTCAAGCATTTGTTTGCCGAAACGGTCGGTCAACCTTTGAGACAAAGTCATTTTGAGTATCGGTTGTCCGTTTACGGTGCCTGCCAAAAGAAGCTTGCGTCCCCGAGTAAATAAAAATATCCCCGCGATTACCAAAATCGCAATCAGAACCATCCAGCGTTTGGATTTGAATCTTCCCTGTTTTGGAGAAGCATCTGTATTAATTGAATCCTCAAGCACACTTGGGACAATAGTTTTTGCGGTGAGAGTTTTTGGGCTATTTTTCTTGATGGTTTTTTTCATAATCATTTTTTACAAGAGCGCTAGTATAACACATTTACATTTTTAATAAAATTGCAGCTTGATACGCAAGTATGCGAAAACTTTTTGCAGCAATTGCACCACTCCGTCAGACGACTTTTTCGACCCGAATTTAAGGACATAACGACCCCCTTGACCTTTAGGGTCAAAAACAGCAATCAGATACTTATTTTCAGATAGGTCTTTGATGGTTTTTGGCCCTTCCCACACTGACGTGAAAGCTTGCAAAGAGACTTTTTTGTCATTGGAATTTTGATTCCACGTAAACACCCGCCCTCCTAGACCTGAGGGGAAACCAAAAGGAACGGCACCCTGCATTTGTTTTATGTTAGGATCTGTAACTATCAGACTTGGCGTAAAATTGACAAATCGCTCTTCTTGAGGCACGTATATTTCAAGTACAAATTGCTCTGACAACTCGGGAACATCCAACAAATAATAATCTGCCGTGTCGCTACCTTTTCCCAATTGTGCGAATAAATAATGCAGCTTGTCGGCCTCTTGTATCAATTGAGCGTTGATATGAGTATTGTTTGCTCCCTCTTCAAAAACGTATTGCTGGGCTGCAGCTTTTACAGGAGGTAATAAAAAGAGCATAAAGATAAATAAACAGACCAGGTAATTGCGCATATGTAACACTTAGAACTTACAATATAGTATAGCAGGAACTAAACCCCAAAAGTGCTTTGGGGTAATTGCAGCAAAGACACAAACAAACTATTATAAACCCATGAAGTCCGCAAACCAGGTAATTATAAAAATCGATAAATTACCAAAATTGCTTTTGCTTTTTATGGCAAGCTGCGCTTTATTAACTTATATAACCACTTTGTCACCTACAATTTATTCTCCACTTACATCACAACTTGAGGCACTTAGCATTTCCCCGAATTCCCGACTGGCTCATGTCAAGCTGGCTGAAACATACAACCAATTAAGACGACAACAAGATGCGTCTCAAGAAATTCAACTCGCACGCGAATCAATACAAAATTCAAAAGTCTTAGGAGAAATAAGTGACCTAAATACCATTGAGCACAAAATCACCTCCGAACCAAAACTTATAGAAAAACAACGCGAGTTCTGGATGTCTATAACCAAACAATATCCCAAATATATCGACGCCTGGATACAGTTGTGGTATTTGGATTACAATCACAATCTCCCTACCCAAATTTATCGGGAGGCGGTTCTTCAGCTTGATCCTAATTATTTAAGTGAGATGCCTGGGGTGTTACTTAAATAAATACACAAGGTTATACCTTCTGTGGAATTGGAGTGTGTTTCTTATTTTGAAGCTGTTTTGGATGGTTCTGTTGTTTTAGTTTCGGCGGGCGGAACTTCCACAGCCGCAGTTTCTGTTGCCGCAGCTGCTTGAGTAGCAGCTTCTTGAGCAACTAATTCCTCAGCCTCTTTGGTTACCAAGGCACCAATCTTGACAATCTCCACATCCACACCGTTTAAGATCGTTACACCTTTGGGAAGAGATAAATTGGCCACAGAAAACGCATTGCCGACTTTAGTAAGCACAGAAACGTCTACCAAGATTTTCTCCGGTAAATCGGTTGGTAACGCTTCCACTTCCAATTGATCGAGCAGCGTCAACAATACTCCTAGTTTTTGTTCAACCGCAGGAGCAATTCCAGTTATTTCAAGCGGAACATTCACTTTCACTTTTTCTTTAAGATTTACTTGGTGGAAATCTACATGAAGAGGTTTCTGGGTCACCGGATGAATTTGGATGTTTTGAATCAATACTGCTCGTAGGTCTTTATCTATTGCCAACTCCAGCAATCCTGTCTCTCCCACTTGAGTGAATGCTTGCAACAATTTATCTGCAGCTACTTCAACGGCTTCACTTTTGACGTTTTTTCCAAAAACATTACCGGGAACTTTTCCCGCCGTTCTTAATTTACGGTTTTTTTTGCCAAATAAGGTTCTGATTTCAGCTTCAAGACGATATTTCTTCATAAATTTTTATTTAAATCAAAAGTGAGATGTTTATCAGTTACCAGAATGGTATTATACGAAACGGTGTGGCTTTGCGCAAGCGAGGTTATTCCGGCGACATTCCTATCAATGTTATTCGTGCGAGCTTGCCAGGCAGGCGGAGTCTTAAGTTCTAGTTGAAAATCATCACCCGTTGTCCCCGACTGTTTCTGCACCATGAGATCATACTTGAGAGACGGCAAAAGCGGTGCCTCCGCTCTTTCAAATTTCAAATGCAGTTCTTTTTTCTCTTGAGGACCAACTTCTATAAATCCGGCAAATGCCTGCAGCCCAGCCTTCTCACTGGTACTAAGTACAGATGAAATTGATGCCACACTACCCTGTTCCATAACAAGGGGTGATCCGCCAACTTCTGCCCCAACCAATTCATTTGCAGATGGTACAAATACCCTCCAATAGTTTTTATAGGTACCGCTGGTTTTGTTTTCTTCCTGAGGTGAATCATTTGTATAATTTATAACCAGATCATGACGTACGGTACCATTTTCTTCAAGTGTGACTTGGTCTTTAATTGATCTGGTGATGAAATAGTTAACTTTGTTTACCCCCAAATTGGCATCCACCACCATCAAATAATCACTAATGCACGAGACACACTTAGGTAACCCAGTTTGCACCCCATTCCAACCATATAAGTCAGCTATTTTTTGAGCCGCCGGATTAACTAAATAAAGCAACGCGTGTTTCTCAGCAAAAGATTTGCCTAACCATCCAAGCAGCGAAAGATTCGCGGCGTTTTTATCACTCTGAATTTTTTCAATCAACACCCTGGCTAAAGCGCCTAAGAAGTCTTTTTTTTGTGTAGACCCCGGAAAGAAATCTCCTTCAATGACCGCATGGGCTTGGGAGAATAAATTGGCATCAGTAATCGTTAAATCAAAATCAGTGAGCTTGATCGGTCCAGTGGCTTTTAACAAATTTTGCACAAACTCCAAGTCAAGGGCAATAACACCGTCAACTGAAATATCAATCTCCTTTTCCAAAAACCAAGCCAAGCGCTCACCTGTCACAGAAAAATCCGGATCCCAATTGCTGTCACGCATATACCAATGTTCTTGTCCCAAATGAGTCTTAATGGCCTCCGGAGGGTCGATGTGGCCTTTGAGAGATCCATCAGCGCTGTAGACATCCTGCACGGCAAAATCCTTGAGCGTCCCGTTCTCAAGCGTCACCACAGCAAACGACCCAATAAACCCACCTGTTGGCCGGAGTTCCATGTTGTTCTGCAACACCACTAAATAAGTCCGTCTTCCATATATTCCGGTTAATTCCGGTATCAAAGCCAGGCCGCCTCTTGAAGCAGTTGTCGTTTCCCGCGTCTTCGCCAAAATCGCTATTGAACTCGCAAACATTTTTTGAATTAACGCCGGGGCATATCCAATGAATTCACGTGTTTCTTGGGCTGTAAAGTCGGCCTGAGCCAAACCTAATTGGACATCAGCAAGTGCCAGATTACCTTTTATAACTGACAGAAGCTGGGTAATAGGAACATTGTTGTCTTGTCCTAGAATTCCTTTCAGAAGCGACTCCGTTTCAGGTATGATGTCCGCCAAATACCCCATTCCTTTGGTTTCGTTAACCGCGCCGGAAATAACCCGGGAAAACTGGCGGAAAAGATGTCTCTGATTTAGAAGTGAAAAAACCGGCTCAGTAGTCCCCAGTGTATTCTTGCTATTTACTAAAAGCCACTCCAGTTTAGATAAGTTTTGCCGCAGGGAAACCGTGTCGCTCTTTTGTATAGCTCCTTTCACCTGGTAAGCATAAAAAAGACTTAGAGACAATTGACCGGCAAGCAGGATGCCGGGGAAAATAATCAAAATAAATAAGCTAATTATTGCAGCTATCGCAAAAGGTAAGTGTGATTTCGGCCCCGGAGATGGGCCGATTGTGCTTTTCGGCTCTTTTTTTGTCAATATAGCAGTGTTTTCCTGCCTTTGCATGATAACTTCGCGTTCATTATTACTTTGAGAATCAGCGCTCATATCTTTTTCAACCGGATCTTTTACCGCAGTTGATTTGCTCATATCAACAAGCTTTGTCTCATTTAATGCGGGATTTATCGGAGCGCCTACAATTTCCAAAATTTCGCTTCTTCCGCCAAAGAAAAACTGCATCACTTGCTCAACTTGTACATCAGTTAAACTCTCGCCACCCGAAAGGAGGATGATTTTTATGTTACTGTGCTTCTTCAACCACCTAGACAACTCCTCTATTTCCGAAACCTCAGTGATTATTAGGAGCGTCTTGGGTAACTCCCCGCCTTTACTTTCTATAAATGTTTGCACGAATTTTTGGGTGCCGATATAGAAAAAGTAGTTCCCGAAAAACGCGTCTTCCAGAGTTTTTGCCGTGTAAAGATCAACTTGACGGCTGGAAAGAAACTCTGCCAGAGGCCCAACGACAATGTCTTTTCCACCCCAAAAAACTGCTTTTGGATTGTCTTCACGGTCTACCTGAGTTTGAGCCACATAACCTTTATCTTGCATACAGTGTTGTCATTGTAACGAAATGAACGAAAAAGACAAGAAATAATTGAAATATATGAAGTGTAAAATTCCGAAGTGAGCGTGCGGTAGCAATCTAAATCCTAATTTCAACCATCTAATGCCTGGTTTACTAAAACATCGGCTTCCTGGTTTTGGGAACGGTTTATGTTATGGTACTCTATTCGACCTTTATAAATTTGTTCAAGACTGCGGGTGTGACTCAGCAGAAGTATGAGGTGAGATTTTTTTGTTTTGTACTCTCTTGAGAGTTGTCTGGCTACCACCTGTGAGTCAAGAAAAAAAAGAGTGCGTTCCCCCCAAATTTTGTGTTCTATTAAAAATTTTAAGGCCTCTATAACAGCTTGATATTCTGCGGTATTATTGGTTGCGACACCAATTGTTTTTCCAAACGACCCCAACACTTTACCATTACCATCTTTTATCACCACTCCAATTGCGGCGCTACCGGGATTACCTCTGGCTCCCCCATCACAATATATTTCAAGTTTTTTGTACATAATCTCTTTGATTGTAAACCCAATACCAACCAATGCAACATACAAACAATTCAGTGCTTCCCAAAGCAACAACTGCTCCTAGAACTCCCCATAAATATACCAAAAAATTATTAAGCAATAAACTGCCCACACTGGCAACAAAGTAAATCATTACCAAAAATTTTTGTTGACGACGCATCACAAACAGCCATATCAAGGGGCTGGTCATAAAAAATACCGGAATTAAAATTGCCAGCATGCGCAAAATTGCGACTGAAGCTAAAAAGTCAATCCTGATAAACGGCAACGTTCCTGCAAACACCCACACTCCCGCTGTGGTAATTAATGAAAAAATAAACAAATAACTACAAAGCTGTTTAATTCGAGCAGAAAAAAACCGTCCTTTTTTTAGCTGCAACTGCAACAATTCAGGATAGACACTATTCATGATAAAAGTTGGCAGTGCGATTGCAAACTCAAAAAACTTGAATGCTAAACCATACTCGCCCACTTCGATGGAAGTATGTGACGAATTCAAAGAAAAAATACCCATCCGCATATAAAAATTGTTGCAAACCAATGCAAATCCCAACAATCCGCTTTGAAACATGATTTTCTTCCATAATTCAATATTTATTTGCACTCTTGTTTCCACTCCGCGAAGGCGGATTAGCCTTAAGGAAAAAAGGGCCGTGATAAAAGAGCTGAGTGCCAAGATGACGATTGCCTGTTCTCCTGAAAGGTGACTTTTGGGTAAAACATAAACTACAAAAATCAAAAGCAGTAACCCAATTAGGTTTCCGACTGTTTGAGACGCTACCTGCAAATCTAACCGCCTAATCCATTGAAAAATTACACCAGTTGTTAGAAAAATAGCGTAGCTTATGATAGAAAAGGCTCCCACAATCAAAGAAACCCAACCGATGGCAAGCGGTCCAAATACTCCTAATCGCCCGACAGCTATAGCCAGTGCCATTAACAAAACCCCTAAGGACACTCTCAATCCCAAAAATGGGGAGAAGCGTGAAAGCGTGGTGTGGCGCATGAGATGCAAGAACACAGTGTTCATCCCCAAATCGGTCATGGAATAAAAAAGGGTCAAAAGTGAAACAGTATGTGTATATACACCAAATTCGTCGCTTCCCAACTTACTGGCAAGTATTAATGTGGCAACAAAAACCAACACTGCCCCCGCCAGACGTCCGGCAATCTGCACAATAGTATTAACGATAAGTTTGTTGGCAAACAACCTCATGTTGTGTGTACCCAACCAACTGCATTTATCCACACCAAGACAAACAACGTTTGTGTTTGATGAATTGTAATCATATAGTGATCGAACAATCCTAAAAACAAGATGGTTGCCAAACCCGCAAAAGACCACCAGCGCTGCTGTTTCCAGGATGTTCTCAGCGCATACAAGCAGGCCACAGCAAAGATAGACAAACCCACGAAACCAGCTTCTAATGCAATTAACATAAAAATTGAATGAATTGGTTGAAAAAGAAACGGAGGAGTAGCATAAAAATGCGCCTTACGAAGGTATCCGCCTACGCCAATTCCCAAAAACGGATGGTCCAATAACATCCTCGCTCCTTCCTCATACTGAGTTATTCTTTCCGTGAAAGACACAGTGTCCAACGACACAACACTCATAATGCGTCCTATTGTTAATTCCTCAACAAAAAGCGCCAGAAAAATAAGTAAAACAAGTTGGATTCTAGCACTTGTTCGTTTTTCTTCCTTTAACAAACGAACAAAAATGAGCACAACCAAACCGACCCACGCTAACCTGCTAAAAGAAATTGCTATACCAAGCGCACACATAGTTAATACGGTGTTGCGTAATAAGACAAGGATTTTTGATTTATAGGTTTTTTTGGGCAAAAACAAAAACAGGGAAAAGACAACGGTTAAATAACCACCCAGGACATTGGGGTGGGGAAGTGTCCCATAAGGACGCAGATAAAGTCCCGTCTCAAGTGCAAGCTGCGCAACCCCCGGTGTCAAGGATGAAAAAGACCGCTCGCCTAACCAATAAAGCCATCCGCCTACTGATCTTTGGGACAAAAATTGAGCTACAGCTATAAATGATTGGAGACAGGCACCAATACCAAGCGGAAAGAGACACATTGCTAACGTCAACGGGAATCTTTGTACAACCAGTCCAAACACCGCCAACATAAAAATCGTAAACCAAGGAAACCACAGAGTGTTACTGCTTAACCAAAAAGCGGCAATACCCAGAAACACCGTCGTACCAACAATGATCAGTCTGACAGTTTTGTTCCTTACCTTGTTACTCATAAGCGCTCCGGCAATAACTAAAACCAGAAGGTCTGTAACATAGAGAGTGGGGGAAAGATAATCAACGCGGCGACCTGAAACTATTGCCAGATCAGGCCAAAAATGCTTACCTAATTGGGTCGGAAGTAGGAGTAGAAGTAGAAATAATAATAATTTGATCCATCTCACACACGCGGTTTAACTATCAACTTACGCAGGCGCCCAACGCCATCTGATTCAGATTGTACATGCGGATGATCGGTTAAAACCATGTGTACCACTCGTCTTTCGGAAGGGGAGAGATCTGATATGATGGCTGGTTGACCGCTCTCAACTACTCTTTCAGCTGTTTTTTGTGCTAATTCCTTAAGTTGCAACTCCCGGCGTTCCCGGTAATCTCCAACGCTTACAATTACTCTAATCCATGTGCCTACTTTTTTGTGAACCATCTGACCAAGCAATATCTGAATTGCTTCAAGGCTTTTGCCGTGTCTTCCGATAAGAGGTGCTGCGTCTTCGGTTTCAATAAGTACAAATGCGGCTTCGTCGCGCTCCGAAACAACCACGCTACCTTTGACCTCTAATTGCTCTAAGAGTTCACGCGTCAGTTCTTCTATGATTTGCAGCGTTGATTCATCCATGTTGTGAATGTTTACGATTGATGCTTAGTTGTTGCATTATACCAAAGAGCGTAAAAGTGTTCCAGTAAAGCGACAGTCCGAGAGGAAAAGACAAAGCAAAAAACCCGACCATCACCGGCATAATCATTCCCATTTGTTTCTGCATTTGCATAGCATCGTCCGGTTGCGGAGATTCCTTTTTTGGCTCAGTGTTGGATTTATGCGGCTCTGACGTCATGAGACGGGTTTGGATGAATTGCAGCACTCCAGTAATTACCGGAATGCTCAGCAACCATACGCCTTGTGTCTGCCATTCGTTTGGTTTGGTTGTAAGATTAGCTCCTAAAAAAAACAGGTCAAGCTTGCTAAGTTGTAACAGGGGATGATAGACAAAGGCATTAATTTTGTTTACCACCTCAACAGTGGCACCGTTTGTAAGAATAAGCGAGAACACATTGTAGAGTGCAATAAACACGGGGATTTGTACAATGAGCGGTAAACAGCCGGAGGCCGGATTAATGCCTTCTTCTTTATATAGTGATAATTGTGCCTTTTGCAGCGCAACCTTATCTTCTTTGTGTTTCTTTGTGAGGTTGTCTAGTTTTGGTTTCAGAAGCTGCATCTTTTTGGCTGAAGCAAGTTGTGCGTTGGTAATGGGAGACAGGGCGCCCCGAACAATTGCTGTAAGAGCTACTATGGCAAAACCGAACGCTCCCGGAATCGCCGCCGCAGAAAACCCTTTGTAAAGAACAATCAATAAATTCAGTATTGGGCGAATCAATAGTTCATTCCAAATATTCATATCTATCTTTTACCAGACCTTGCTAGCCAGTGTGAAATCAAGGAACCGGATCAAAACCACTTTTACCCCACGGATGGCAACGAAGAATACGAACACCAGCCAAAAACAATCCTTTGATTATACCATGCTTCCCAATTGCCTCACTGGCATATCGAGAACATGTGGGAGAATACCGGCAAACTGAAACACTGCCGGGACCAAGTAAAACAACGCCAATACGCCGAGACGCGCGGTAAAAGATGGTGATGGTTTGAATTAAGATTTTCGTAAAACCCCCAACTTTCTTAAAAGCACATCTAGTTCACGGGTGACTTTTTGAAGTGTGGGATGTGCCAGATTGGCAACAACGACGACAATTCCTCTCGTTTCTCGGTTTGTCTCCGGACTTAAATTCTTAAGTGCGGCTTTAATCAACCGCTTCATCCTGTTTCTTTTGACGGCACTATTTATCACCCGCTTGGGCACCCGCACTCTCCATGAAGAAATGAACTGGCTGTGAGTTTCCTGGTTTTTTTGGAGAGAGATAGAAAAAACACTTCGGAACGAGTTGTTCTTCGGGGAAAACGTAGGCATATATCAAACAGTAAGACGCAGGCGCCCTTTGTGACGGCGTTCTTTTAAAACCCTCTTTCCGCCCTCAGACTTGCTTCGTTCTCGAAAACCGTGCGTTCTTTTCCGGCGGAGCTTTTTTGGCTGGTATGTTCTCTTTGGCATATTTTCGCGTAAACGCATTATATGTTATTTTTAGTGTGTTGACAATTGTGGATAAGTTTTACTATGATGACCTTGCTTCAAAACAGGAATTGTCCTGTTAATGAAGTTTAACTGTTCTCCTCCCAATAAACCGCTATGGATCTTGATCGTTTGTGGAAAACCGTACTTGGAGAAGTTGAGATTCTCGTTACCAAACCAACATTTGGGACATTTTTTGCTTCAACCAGGATTTTGTCGCTGGAAAAGGGTGTGGCGGTGGTAGGATGCGCCAATGCTGTTTCTGTAATGATGATGGAAACGCGCTATTATTCCCTGATTAAGAAGTCTCTAGATACACATACTAAACAAAACACCAGCATAATTTTTAAAATTGCGCCGTTTCCTTCCGCTCGTCAGGAAACTCCCGGACCTCTGTTCATGACTCCTGCTTCTCCTACAACCGAATCGTTGGTCAAAGTGGCCAGACTCAGGTCCGACTTTACGTTTGAATCGTTTGCTGTTTCGACTTCCAACCAAATGGCATATGCTGCCGCCACAGCTGTTGCCGACACACCGGGAACCTCCTATAACCCACTTTTTCTTTATGGTGGAGTAGGAGTAGGCAAAACCCATCTGATGCAAGCTATCGGCAACCAAGTGTTAAGTAAAAAGCAGACTGTAAAAATCATCTATTGCGCAGGTGAAGAATTCACCAATGAAATCATTGACGCAATCCAAACTAAAACCACCAAGAGGTTTAAAGACAAATACAGAAGCGCAAGGATTTTGTTGATTGACGATGTGCAGTTCCTGCAGGGCAAACTACGGGTGCAGGAAGAATTTTTTCACACCTTTAATGCGGTGACCCGCGAGGGAGGACAGGTGGTCTTGACGTCTGACCGGCCTCCCCACGAAATAGACCGGTTGGAAGAAAGATTGCAGTCGCGGTTTGAAGGAGGACTAATCGTTGATGTGCAAAACCCGGATTTTGAGCTTCGCTGCGCAATTTTGCGAATTAAAGCCCAACAAAAAGGCGCCCTACTTCCGGTTAGCACCGCCCAAATACTGGCTGCAAATGTCGAGTCGGTTAGAAAACTTGAAGGGTTACTTACGCGTATCCTGACAGAGGCAATGGTAAAAAAAGTTCCTGTTTCTGATGACTTAGCCCGCTCAATTGTAGGAAAACCAAAAAATGAAACCACGGAAAATAAACGCATCTCCTCTCCCAAAGAGGTGACCGATGTGGTTTTGCGTCGTTTTGGCCTAACGTTAACCCAAATTCGAAGCGCCAGAAGAAGCCGCCCGCTGGCCCGACCGCGTCAGGTTCTCATGTATTTACTCCGTACAGAACTTCGCCTTCCGCTTAGCGAAGTTGGTATCTGGGTGGGAGGAAGAGATCATACTACGGTTATCCATGCGGTTGACACAATTGCTGCCCTTCTGTCAACAAACGACCGTTTGTTAGAAGACGTGACGTGGATAAAACAGGAGCTTTTTGGATAAGTCTTGGGCGGTTTTCAACATATCCACAAAATTCTTGTTTTATCCACAAAATAATCCACAGAGTTTTCTGGGGTTTTGCACAGTTTAAAAGGATTTTTTTTTCTTGGTCTTGCGGGACAATTTGAAAATGAGTACACTTATCCTTGTTTTCTACTACTACTGCTACTAAGGTATATATCATATGAAAGCTACTATTTTAAGAGAGAACTTACATAAAGCGTTGAGCTTTGTGAGTAGGATTACTTCTGTAAAAGCACAACTTCCAATTCTTTCAACAATTCTTTTAAAAACAGAAGACGGACGATTAAGACTGGTTGCCACAAACCTTGAAACAACAGTTTCTTTTTGGATCGGAGCCACAATTGAACAAGAAGGAGCAATTGCTGTTCCCGCTCGGCTTTTGTCTGAAGTTGTTTCATCATTAGCTTATGAGAAAACAGAGCTGCGAACGGAAAAAAACTCACTTATCCTGGAAGGAGATGAAAGCGAGGCTTCTTTGAATGGTCTTCCGGCGGAAGAATTTCCTCCGCTTCCCTCAGGTGGAGGAGCGGAGCAAAATAAGATTGAAAAGGAAGTTTTGAAAAACGTCCTGTCTCATGTACTTATTGCTGTGTCTACAGATGAAAGTAGGCCGATACTCACCGGAGTAAAAATTTCGGAGGAGGGAAAGAAAACTGTATTTGCCGCAACTGATGGGTTCAGACTGTCTGTTGAAAAAATCCCCAGCCACGGTACATTTGGGGAGGGGGTATTGGTTCCTGCCAAAGCCCTTGGGGAAGTGACAAAGATGTTAGACAATGAAAATTCCGCAGAGATAAAAATGCAGCTGGACGCCAAAGGCGGAAGAGTGACCTTTGCTTCGTCCCAGGCAGAGGTCGTAACTAGGCTCATAGAAGGAGCCTTTCCCGCGTACGAAAAAATTATTCCTTCAAAGTGGACAACAAGAGTAAAGTTGGACAGAGAAGATTTTGTTAAAGCTGTTCGGTTGGCCCAAGTATATGCCAAAGAAACAGCTAATATAGTGAAACTCGTAACTGGAGAAGGAAAAATGATTGTGACGGCCAATTCTCCTCAAGTCGGAGAAAATAAAACTACCCTGGAGGCTCAAGTTGAGGGTGAGGGAGGAGAGACATGCTTTAATACAAGGTTTTTGTTGGATTTCTTAAATTCCTTGGGGAACGAAAATATAATTTTGGAAACCAGCAATCCCTTGGCTCCAGGACTATTTCGGGTTCCCGAAAATGAGGATGCCTTTCATATCATAATGCCGGTAAGGGTACAAAACTAAGATTATTTAGTAACTGATCCACAAAAACTGAGCGGGTAATCCTTGCCGGATTGTTGAGGATTGGCAAAGCGGGGAGTAGTTACCGACACGTCTAGTTGACATGCTTTTTCTTGAGTCAAGTTAAATTGTTCCACAAATCTAATCTCTGCTTCTTGGCGTATTTCTTCAAACGGAGCCTCCAGAATGCTTATGATGTATTTGTTAAACACAGGCTCAAAAGCAACATGAAACCTTTTGTCTTCAACGATCAAGGTGTCTCCTTGAGGGTTTAATTGTGTTGGTAAAGGCGGAGGGGAAAATACAACCGGTTTTAAATTTGAGTTTCTCTCAGAGACAAAAGTTCCCAAGAAAAAAAAGAAAACGAGAATTACCACTCCTATGATAGGTACAGCAGCCTGTTTATTTATTTGTATACGCATATTTTAGAAGTAAGCTTATACTACACCTATCGGATTTCTTTGCCAATCAGGTCGCAGTATAATTTGCCGTTCCATTCCCTTCTGGCTGCAGTCCACGGTTGCCAACCACTGGCATCGAATTTGGCTTTGGCAGCAGCAATATTGTTTACCGGATCCAGCAGGTAATTGCGGCACCTGGTAAATATGCTTTCGTTGGCGATAAAACAAGTGTGGTCTTGCAAAGTGCCGTCCCAACCTCCAAATGCCTGATTACAGGTTTCACCTGAATTTAAGCGTTGATTTTCGGGAAGGGATTGATTCCTAATCCCCGGAGGCGTAGTGACCAGCATGTTAATTTGGAACAGACCCACACTATACTCAGCCGACCTGCCTACCAGGCAACCTTCATTTATCGCCGCCGTATATCCTCCACTTTCAACTTTACATACTTGTGAAGCTCCCCGCGCATTTGGACCAAAAATAGGCTGGGTATAACTCAACGAACAATATCCGGCTCTGGGCACGCAGCATTTTTCATCCCCCTGCTTCGGCTCACATCCCGCCGGAGGGATATAATCTCCCGGAGGCGCCGGCGGTCCGTCTTCTCCGCCACCTTGAGTTGCCCCGGTCTGTCCGGCTTCTATTGGCGCAAGCGCGACTATTGTATTGGTGATAGCCGGGTTCACCCGGGGACCGGGAAGAAACCCCATGAGCATCATCGCGACTATTATCATAAGTACTACAGCCACAATCTTTCCTTGCGGGGTGGCAAGTGCCAATCTTCCGGCAGTTGCTGCAGCTGTACCGGTTCGCGCCGCGCCTGCAGCCCGTATCGTATTGGCTAACCGTGGTCCCCAGGAAAGCGCTGCATCAAGCGCACCTTGACCAGCTCTATTAAACAGTGGAGCAATTTGATAACCAATGCTACTTAACCCCCGTCCAACTCCGTTTACAAATGAACTGAATTGGGTTGACCGCAAGAAACTTTGTAAACCGGTAAAAAAATAAGACAACCGGACTGATCCCGGAAAACGGGTGGGAAGCCAACTGGGTAGGCCCGAAGAGGCAGGAGGCGGTGAAACAGGAGGACCACCGGATGGCCTATGTCTTCTGGACAGCTTGGACAAATACTGTTTAAAAGTTTCCTTTTCCGGAGGCGTTATACCCCGGGCCAGAAAATAAAACTGTCCTTTTGCGCCAGGCGAAAGAGAGGTGCCAAAATATTTACTCAGCCGTTGTTCAATTCTGGCAAAGTAATACTGCGAAGTTTCCCGATAACTTTCAACTACAGTCAAAGTCCGAGCCCCATACTTTTGTTGTAATTGTGCGGAAATTGTGAACGGAATTTCTCCGTGTAACAAGAACAACCTAGTTTCACTGGGGGATAAGGGAAGGGTAAACAGAAGCCGGTCGACACCGCCCAATACGTCTCCGTTCGGATCAACGCTATGTATTGCTACCTCAAACATGCGTTTGTCGAGAACTGTTTCCGTTGTGAAACCCGTCAGTTTGTTTAGAAGTTCTTTGTTTTCAACTGTTTCACCGGCACTTATGCCGGCAAGTAAAGTTGCCGTTTGGGCTCCCGGCGCGCCGGAAGAAGAAACCGTTTCCCGAAGTTGGGCAAGTGCGGCAACCGACTCCTGGGCTAATGAGGCAGTATCACGGTCGACAATTCTCCCGAACTCACTGGGAGTTAGCCCCAATTTTTCGACCATTTTCGCGTTAGTCCGCGCTTGATCTTCAATTTCTGCCTGTTGGGTGATCATGGTGATCACTTCAACAAATTTAGCCGAACTTTCTGTGGGAGATATGCCTTGTGCAAGCAAGCCCTGACCAACCAGTCTGTCTATTGCGCTTGCTGCCAGTTCTTTTGAAGTTGCCCGCCGTCCCGAAATTTTCGAATTGATTAGTGTTGCCTTGGCCATTTCCGTAGCCAAAGGAATTACATTACCCCCGACTTGAGCTCTGAGATCGGGGTTTTTTTCAATTTCCTCAACGATCAATTTATAGCTTGTTGCGTAGTATTCTTTATATTTTTCCCGCCAGTATTTTTGCCAGTAAGCACGCCATTTTTCCTGCACCGCCTCTACCTGATTGAGATGTTCTTCGTATTGATGTACCAAGTGGCCCAGCATTTGGTGTTCCGGTAAGTTGGCGGCAAAGCCCGGGTTTTTTTTAAGATCAGCCAAGTATTTTTCCAAATATTCAAGCAATTGTTCCCGGTAGCGGGGATTTGCCAAGGTTTGGGGGGTGGTATGTGAGGAGATGGCGTGCCATCCAACCGATTTGTCAATTTGCTGCAGGAAAGCATCGATGGTTCGCTCAAATTCTGGGATATTTACCGATTCGGGATTTGCTGCTAATTTTTCCAAACGCGGTTCGAGGAAGCCTTTGATAAACTGTTCGAGGAGCTTGATTGTTTGCTCAAGTTGAGCAATGTCCAGTTCGTCCATTAATTATTATTATACATCCATTGGGTTAAATGAAAATATAAACAATCATTTATTTGGAGCAATTGTGGAAAGTACAACTTGCGACGTGTTGTTTTGTGGAAGCGGCATAGATTTTTCCCGTGCTTCAGCCGGAGTCTTGGGAGTGTTTCTGGCGACCACTTCATCCGGTCTGGTGGTGACAAGAAGATGTTCCTCAGGTGAGGCAATCACGCGGACAGATACGTGAGCGGGTCCTGCAAAAAACAAACCTTCTCCGATATCTGCTGAAAGTAGCAGGTGCTTTTCTCCTTCGGACAGATAAAACACTTCGGCGACATGATCAATGGCTGCTGCAGATTGTTTTAATAAGATTTGAATGGATGAATTTTGGACGATTGCCTTGCCCAGGTCAACAGCCAGAAAGTCTTCCACATCCTGAGTAATCGTGGTTAAACCCAAATAATACTTACGTGCACGCTTGGCGATGGAATTGAGGAAATTGGCACTATCCGGGTATTTCATCAGATACCACGCTTCATCAACTATTAAAACTCTTTTTTTAAGATCCCGGCGCACTTTGGTCCAAATGAAATCCAAAAGAATATACATCGCAATTGGTCTTAACTCATCCGCCAGGTCCCTGATTGAAAACACCGTAAACTTGTTTTTAATGTTTATATTGGAGTGTTCGTTGATAATTCCGGTTAGGGAACCCTTGATGAATTTCTCAATGCGGTCAGCCAAGCCTCGCGCGGTTGCCTCCTCCATACCAACCAGGACTTTGTACAAGTCTTCAAGTAGTGGCGGTTCACCTTTTTGAGTTGTGGGATCCTGAGTAATGCCCTTTTGTCGGTAAGTAGCCACCAATGCCCGGTCAAGGAGCGCGTCTTCTTCAGGGGTAAGTTTGCCCATGATGACTTTGAACAATCCATGTAAGGAGAGAATTTTCAATCCTAATTCATTTTCACCCGAGTCGGTCAGTTGTGACAAGTCAAACGGGTTAATTTTCATGTTGGAATTAAATGAAAACGTGATATATTCACCTTCAACAGCCCGGCACATCTCTTCGTATTCATTTTCCGGATCAATAATGATGACTTCAGTATCAAACATGATGGAGCGGAGCACCTCGAGTTTGACTAAATACGATTTTCCTCCGCCGGAGTTATGGACAAACAGACCACCATGTCCGCCTAAAAATACACCGTTGTCAACCGTGAGGTCATACACATATGATTCTTTGTGTTTAATCCGCTCAATTCGGGTAATTGGATCCCAAAATAAATCACTTTGGGTTAGTGTCTTTAGCTCTTTCACTATCCGGTTGGCGTGGCGGAGAGTGGTTTGCAGGGAGCGGTATCGTAGTTTTACGATATTGACAGCTTCAAACAAAGTTGAATAAGTGGTGTCACCTGGTCGGCGCGCCTCATCTACTATCGAAGTATAAAGACTGCGGTTGAATCGTTGCAAAGATAAGCCTGTTTCGCGAAATGTTTCATAAAGGACTTCTTTTATTTCAGGTAACACGAACGTCTCTCCGGTAATTGTTTTGTGTGCACGCAGCACATTAATGGTGCCGGGTGCCACCCGGCTCTGTTTCATAAGTTGCCAGGAGTATCCCAACTCTTTCCACAAAAGATGATTCAACCGTTTGTTTTTGGCAGCACGCAAAACAAGAGTTTCCAGGTTCGGCAACCGATCCAAATAAACAACCGCTTTGTGCAGTGACTTAAGTTGTTGGATTCGATTTTCCAGCGCCTGAATTACCTGCTTCAGTTGGTGAGGTGAAGGAGCAAACTTGTTTCTTACGAGCGCCGACAAGTTTGCTGGCGATTTAACCTGATCTCCCCGGTAAAGCATGGTATGGAGCTTTTTAAATATAGGACCAAGAGTAGGAATAGTATCCACATTAGTATTATCAACTTTGCCCAAGATTTGGGTGAGCCGGAGATTTTTACCGGATGTCAGAAAACCTATGTGTTTACTAAATGCGGTAAGTTGATGACCACCTGAGATGGCAAGTTCGTAATAAGTGTCGCCGGCATCCGGAGCATTGGTGGCCCGTTTAAACTTGGTTCTGATTCTACCAATTATCCCGAAGCGATATAAAAGGTAAGCAAAATCAGATATGAGTTCGGGTGATTTAGAGCAACAACTTACCTCTTTTTCACAAATCGTTCCATCGCCTTCAAAATAAGCACGCAGATAGACTGCTATTTGTTGATTGGAAAGCGAAAAAAGGAGCGGCGGCACACGTTTCTCACCGGATTTACCAGCCAGACCCAGTGCAGTAAAAAGGCGAGCATAAGCGTTTGGTCCTAAATAATATCCACAAAGGGTTTTTTTAGGGTAAGCAAATCGGGGAGACGGTTTTAAACCTAGTTTGCTTGCCGCTTGGAAAATGGCACACAACACTTCCTGGTCTTGATTGAAAATTATTAGCGTCTTACTATTTATTAACCCCTCACTTGTGGTAAGTCCCCACAAGGTTAACAAATCTTTGTCCAAGGCTAAACTCGTGGCTAAATGCGGTTGCCAATCGGAGATCCACTCTTTGGGATAAATTTCGGTTAGACCCGCATGTGGTTCCGCAACATTTCGCGGTAAAGGAACAGGGTCACCTACTTTAACCGCTTGTCCCCGGACTGCTTTTATCTTGCCTTGGCTTAAAATAACCAATGAATGATCTGCCGTGACCGTGATTGTACGACCGCTTTTAGTATGGATTCGATAAAGCCTTTCCCGTTTTGTGAATGATTTTCTGGCCGCTACTTTTACCTTGGTCCAGCCTCCGCGTAAGTTTTTGTCGTATGCAAACACATGAAGTGCAGGAGGATTACCAACGCCTTCAAGTTCGCTGTCATGATAAGTTATGCCGTGTTTGGCAATCAGTTGTTCGATCAGCGGACCAATTTGTGTCAGCTGTACCTGTCCGTCTGTTTTCACTAACACCGGTTCCCACCGAGCTATCGATTTGCCAAACACGACCGTATTAGCATTCTCTAAAGTGAAGCGATCAAAGATCACGAGCGAATCGTTATGCTCATTGATACCATATAGAATTCCCTCATTGGCTGTCAACTCACTTGTTGTGAATGGAAACGTTGTTCCCAGGCTGGTTGTGTCCATGTTGCGGGTGATGAGGAGTTGGTCGCGGCCTAGAGGCAGCGTGGTTTTGAACCCCTCTTCCATTTGCAAAACAGCGCGCTTGGTCATAATTAGAAGTGAAGCCAGAGTTGATTCAACTTGTTTGGTTACCTGGTTTAACTCTTCCAGATTTTCTGCCGGAATAGTAATGTAGAGGCCGAATTGAAAAAAACGTTCTGCGCCTTTTGCCAACTGTTGTTGTAGTTCCAAAGCATCCTCAAGCGCTACTTGGACAGACGGTTCAATGACCCGGCCGCGTTTGATATCTGATTGGATAGTGGCCTCCATTTCACCCACTTTGCGCTTAAGATTGTCCAAAATATCCTTGGATTCTTGCGGATAAATATACATTGCTATATCCAATGAATGATTAAACGAAATAAGCGGAAACAACCAATTGGCTGTTACGAAGCGGGGATATCCTGCCACAAATAGCGTGCGAGTATAATGGTTGCCAATTTTCAGAAAATCAAAATCAACTTCTATAGCAGAAGGCGCAATGATATCTTTGACGCTTAATAATCCTTGGGCCAATTTATTAACCTGACCACTAATTGCAGGTGTGGGTGTTGCAGCTTTTTTGAAAAATGGTAGTGCGAATGTCAGTTTTACCATGGTTGTTTGTTGACTAATGGTGTAGTCATTCCCGGTATGTCAGTTGGTTGAAACGGCACACCGTGGTTATATACGTCGTGAAACAATTCTACAAGTTTTTGTGTCGAAAGTTGCGTGCCTTTTAACCCCAATCGGTTTAACTGGCGGAGTATGTGGTCGCGTTTGGGTCCCAATACTGTTTTTGCCCGGTCGAAAACGTAGTTCTTGGGGTAAGGGAGGCCTCTTTTTCCCATCAATGTCGAAACATTGCTTGGTCCAAGTTCCAGCGCTGAAAAAGGGATCACGATATAAAATTTCTTATCAAGCACATTGCGCTCTTTGACCGTCGAGGCAATAAATGCCCGGTATCTGGCGATGCGGTTTGCAAGTACAGGATTAGTTTGTTTGTTTTCCGCAACTTCCAGAAGACCTAAATACGCACTGATATCTTTGTGTTTTGAACGCAGGTAGACTTGAATGGGAAAAGAAAGCGAGTTGAGCAAGCCAGAATATGCATATATCAGAGCCTCCTGTTCTTTTTCAGAAAGCAAACCAAAATTGACCGCGGTAGTCTCAACTATCATCACACAAGAACCATCAGCAAGAAGCACCAGGTTGTCTTTTATATCCTCAACCTCGACAAACTCTTGAGTAGTGGCGCGAATAGGAGTGAAATCTTTGGCCATACCTCCTTTTATTATAGCGTATTTTTTCCAAAGATTTCTTGCGTAAGTTTGGCACGTATGATGTCTCTCTGGGAAACTGCCGAAATTTCCAAAGGCGGCAAGACGAGTCCTGAGAGCGACACCTCAATCCGGTTAAACTGGAATTTGTTTTTAGGGTCTTCAACTTCAATCAAATATGTCCCGTTTGCAAGAGGGGTTGACGCTGCAAACTGTCCCAATTTGTTGGTCTTTAATGCTCGAACAGGAACTCCGTCTTTGTCTTTGACCGTAATGATCAGGCCGGGAAGCTGGATACCTGTTCCGTCTTTGATAATACCGGTAATGACGTTGGGATACGATGTGAGTGTGGGGATGCCAGCACGGACCGCTCCGCCTGCGGAAACAATTTTAACAGTAGTGCGGGGATCAGTGTCTACTTTGGTATATTGTGACGGACGTTCGATTGCAGATTTTTGTTGATCCTGCATTTGTTGGCGAAGTTTGCCCACTTCACCACTTAACCTTTCTTTTTCGGTCAAAAGTTGGGTGAGGACTTGTTGTAACTCCATTAACCTATCTTTGGTAAGTGCTCCTTGGGCAAGCTCTTCTTGTAACCGGGAAATTTGAGTGCTTAATGCCTCAGTTTTTTGCTTATATTCACTTTTAATCTGTTCAACTTGTTTGGGATTTGTTTGTGGTGTAATTTTGACTTCCGGTTTCTTCTCTTCAAACACAACCCGTTTGCCTGTGACGTTGGAAGTGGTTGTCGCGGGAGTAATGGGAAAATTTGATTTGGGAGGAGGTGGCGCGCCAATTGCCCACCAGTCCGGGCGTTTGGGTGGCGGCTGTACAGGCGGTATGGGTTTTGGCGGGACCCGCGCAGCTTGCTGTTTAGGAACCGGATTCATTTTGGGTGGAGGCACGGGTTTTGGCGGCACCGGTTTAGGGGGAGTTGTGGGCACGGCCGGCGGGGTAACAGTTGCTTTTGTCATAGGCAGGGTAAACAAAATCTCCGGCGGCGGATTTGATTTTTTCCAAATATATTGAGTGGGCGCATACATGCGTCTGATAAATGACATGAGCCAGCGGTCAAGTGGCCTTTCCTCAATCGGGACAAACGCTAACCCAAATCCAAGTAAGGCTAAAAATCCGGCAATTGGGTATCTAAGCAGTGTGGGTAATAGCGTAACTTTGGTTGCCAGATACGCAATTAATACTCCGCCAGCACAGTAAGCAAACTGTTTGAGAGTAATGTCGCCAATCAGTTTGAATTGAAATCCTGAGATGTTTTGCGGTATGGGATGTTGTTCCATATAATAAGCGAAATCTATTTTAAAATAGCAAGGATTACGATGCAACGTTATCAAATAAGATCAGATGCCTACGCAACCATTACGAAATTAATGTATAGCCTGCACACTTGAGTTTGTTCCGGCCATATACCCCTCTAAGCTGCTATAGCAACCTTTTAGGTTGCATACCAGCGTAAGACGGGTATAAAATAGAAATATGCATATCGGTATTTTAGGCGGTTCGTTTAACCCGCCGCACTTGGGACATATATTGGCAGCACAACAAGTACTTGATTATACCTCAATTTCTGAGGTGTGGTTTTTGCCCGCATATAAACACACTTTTGACAAGCCCCTGGCTCCGGTTGCGGACCGGGTGGCGATGATCAAGTTGGTGAAGTTTTCCGGAACACGCGTTTCCACACTCGAAGTAGATTATAAGTTGAGCGGTGACACGATTGAACTCGTGCCGCTTTTTAAAAAATTGTATCCGAATGATTCATTCACCTTCATCATAGGATCCGATCAGTTGGTGACTTTTACCAAGTGGGGGAGTTGGGAATCATTGCTTCAAAAACTTCCATTTCTGGTGGTTCCCCGCGCCGGATACCCGCCAAAACCTTTATTAAAAGGCATGAAACTATTGGATTCATCCCTGTTTGTCGAAACCAACATTTCTTCAAGCATGATTAGAGAGCGGATCAAAAAGAGGTTGCCAATTGATTACTTCGTACCAAAAAAAGTAGTTAATTACATCACTGAGCACAACTTGTATTTATGAGAAGGAAAGGCGACACAATTACTGACAAAACTTCTTATAAGAAAAGGTTATTGGATACAAAAGGCAATTGGATTAGCCTCAAAAAAATGGCGGTTAATCGAAATCAGGTTGAGAAACAATTATCCAATAGAACAGTATGAATAAATTTTTTCACCCCGTCTTTTTGCTAAAACGTAGGGGAAGGTGGTACAATTCATATGCTTTTAGGAGGTGAAGAATTATGAAGCCAACAACTCGTAAACAAATAACCTATCAGGATCGTATCATCATTGACCCGGATATCATGGTTGGTAAGCCAGTGATAGCCGGAACCAGAATTCCGGTTGATCTCATACTCGAAAAACTTGCAACCAATATCAACGTTGAAGAGTTGCTTGAGGATTATCCCCGTTTGACCAGAGCCGATATCCAAGCCGCGCTTCATTATGCACTTGAGGTGTTGAAAGGTGAAGAAGTGTACCCTGCAAAATGAAGTTTTTGGTAGATGAGTCTGTTGAACATCGGATAGTTTTATATCTTCGGCGAAAAAAACACGATGTAATTTCTGTAGCCGAAAAGTTCCCCAGTTTCAAAGATGTAGATGTACTTAAATTTTCCGTAAAGGGAAAACGAGTGTTGCTTACAAATGATAAGGATTTTGGAGAACTTGTATACAAAAAACACTTGCCACACGTTGGAATTGTATTATTTCGTTTGCCACAGCAGGACGTTTCAGCAAAAATTATCAAACTTGATTTATTGCTACAAAAGCATGGTTCTAAACTTAAGGATAGCGTTGTTGTTGTAACAAAAGAAAAAATTCGCATCAGAAAACCATCAGTTCCTATTTCGATATCCAACTAAACCTTTACCTTGTTTTACACATTTTCCGCTTTTACCAAAGGAAGCATCTTGTCTTTGCGAAATTGGGTACGATCACACAATAAGGTTCACACTTTTGTACTCCTCAAAGGTTTGTAATTTCTCCAGCGGTGTTTTTCCTTCCATACCCTTTCCCCAGTGAGGTCGTTCATTGTTGAAATGGTGTACGTAGTGGTTTAATCCTGACTTCGCCAATTACGTACCCCAATTGAGTTTTGTTTTTTAAGAAGATATT
>CAYHKY010000007.1:0-27113 GCA_964357355.1 uncultured Gammaproteobacteria bacterium
GCGTTTTATTTTTTCAGAAACTCAATACCTTCACTAAGCGGCATACTGCAATCAAGCGGTGCGGTTTGGAAATATGACAAAAAAATCCCCACGGCCCTGACCGCTACTTCCGGCAAGGAGAACGAAATCAGCATCGGCGATCTTAATACCAATGGTGTCTATATTGTTTTACCCAAAGGCACATTTGACATAGATACTGCGATCGAATTAAAAACTCCTGACAAAGTCCCCAATTATATAAAGTCCGAAATGACCCCACTTGGCTCCCCCATAGAAATCTCCGCCGGAGACAAACCAATCCGTTTAAATGAAAAAATAAAGATTACTATGTCTTACGATCCGGCCATAGTACCTAAAGATACTGAAGTCAAAAAGATTCGGGTTCTTTACTACGACGGCACCAACTGGGAATCTATCCGCCCGGTCTCTGTGGATTTGGGGAAAAGCCAGGTGGTTTTTGAATCGTATCACTTCAGTTTTTTCGGTATCAATAAAGTTGACGACGAGACTAAAATTACGGAAAAATGGATCAAGTCTGCGGCATTTGACAAGACGCTAAGAGACGGACTCAATCAAAAATCTGATTTTTTGGCAAATCAAGTCGTGGACATGATGCTTAAAAAGATGGGCATATCGGATGAATCCACGAAAGGAAAAATACTCGCGGACATACTCAAAGATGACGGGTATGCTGATGTCGTTAAAGCATATGCCGCCGGAGATGTCGTGGGCGGCGGCCAAAAGGTTGCGGCGCTGTGCGGATCCAAGATTGTCGAACTGGTCCCGGAAAGTACTCTTTCCACTGCTTTGGGCGGCGTGGCTGGATCTGCAGAAGATATTGCAGCGGCAGGAAAAGCACTCGGAAGTCTTGCAGCCGGTCAGTATAAAGATGCGGCAAAAATCATTGGCGAACAGATTGCTGATAAATTTCTGGTCGTCACGGCCGGAAAAATCGCCGTGCAGGTAATGGGTGCCCAGATTGAAAGCTGGAAAAATGCGGAAGTAGAAGCGGCATTCCAGGCATATAAAAACGGAGCCAACGGAGCGTTCTGGGGATACAACGTCGATAAAAATGATTTTGATGCCGTTTGGACTCAGATGAAAGGAGCCAGCCGCCAATTGGAGATTGAGGCAATTGCCTACGAAAATCATATCCGTGAAGAGGCTGGTATGCCCACACTTACCGAAAAGGAAGAAGAATCGGTCCGGGCAACCGTCAAAGAATCCTACCGTACCCAGTTTGCGATTCGTATAGACAAAGACGCGGAAATTAAAAAGAATGAAGAAAATCTTCGTACGATGGTTGCGGCTTTTAAAAAAGCGGATTTCTTTTCCGGCGCGCTTGCTCCCGCGGGACTGGATAAAGGTCTGGACTACGAAAACACCCTGGATGTCCTTTCCCACTTTATGACAAAAATGATGAACGATACCAATAGGTTTGATTTATCGGACAAAACAGGACTCCTAGTTACCGGCAAGCTGTCTTTGGAAGATCTGGTGCAGGGAGCGCGGATCTATTTTTCTGAGCCGGATGGTAAAAAGCAGTATGGACAATTCCTTAAAGACCGTTTTGGCATTAACCCATTTCCGAAATTATCCGATATTGGGGGGGCATGGGAAAACGGATCGATGACTATCACGGATGTCATATTTTCTGATGAGCTGAAAAAAGCTATAGAAGAAGGCAACGCGCCCAAGGAGGAGGGGTGTGATTTTTCCCAGATTTTTGAAAAGCTGAATGAGATGAAAGGAAAAGCGATGCCCGTTTCTTTTTCGCTGACTCCAACCAGCGAAACTGCCGGAACTATGCTATTTTCATCCGGCGGTAAAGATCAAAAACCCTTGCCTTTTACCTATACGGATGGCGTGATTGCTGCCAGTATTACGGAAAGCGGCGGAGTTGGTGCCATATCCCTTGCCATATCTCAAGACGCAAGTGGCTACAGTGCAGCCGGATCTATGAATATCAGTTATAAAAATGACATGATAAAGATCATTTCCTCCATCACCGCATCAAAAGGTAAGAAAAACTGACATGTATCCGGAGCTCATACATCTGCAAACCTCACTCGGATTAGTTCAGATTAATTCATATTCGTTTTTTTTGTGGATCGCAATCCTGGTGGTGGCCTTGGGTTTCTATCGGCGTTACCGTATACACAATCTATCGCGAAGGAAAAGTTTTATTATTAGCGCCGGCATGATCATTATCGCTGTCGTGGGCGCAAGACTTTTTCATATCGTCACCAACATCTCGCTCTATCAAAAATATCCGGTTCAGATATTTACGTTGGATGCAAATGGCTTTTCGATTTACGGGGCTATACTGTTAGTAGGTATGGGAGGATTTCTCACTGCACGCATCACATCTTTTCCCATGTGGAAAGTGTTTGATGAAATGGTGCCGTATATCGGCATAAGTATAGGTATTGCTCGTATTGGATGTTTTTTGAACGGTTGCTGTTTTGGTATAGTATCCAATCTCCCATGGGCGGTACGGTTTCCAATTTTCAGCGATGCGCATCTCTACCAGATTTCAACCGGTCAGACGAATCTTGTGGCTTCATTGCCGGTCCACCCGACCCAATTGTATGAAGCGCTCGGTGCACTGATAGCCACGTTTCTTGGCATGTGGGTACACCAGAAGAAAAAAGTGAATGGGTCCGGAATACTCGTGTTTGTTGCATCGTTTAGTGTTGTCCGTTTCATAATCCATTATGTTCGTGTATTCCCTGATTCATTCGTTGGTATAGCGCCTCTGTTCCCTGCGCTGTATATAGGAATTCTATCCTTTTGTTTGTTTTTACTGTTTCAGAAAATCGCGCGCGCAAAAAATAAGTATGAATAAAGTCGTAAAAGGAATCTACAGGATGTTATCATTGCCCGATGTGCAAAGCTATTTCACTTCGGATGTGACAATTTGATTTAATCTAGCTCCTATAGGATAATGTGCTTTATGTTTAACGAAAGGCGTCGCCTGGCGGAATGGTTTACCCATACTCTCAAAGGAGAGGGGGGGATCATTGACAGGGCAGTTAAAGGACAACTTGATTTTAACCCTGCATGTTTACCAACTTTTCCCGATCCAGAAAAAGGAATAGATATATATCATTACCCAGATGGAGACGTCCTGTTTACTCGAAATAGAAACTTACAAAAAGCAAATATCGACTACATGAATGCGCGACTTATAGTCATGGGAGCGAATTTACTTGAAGAAAAAACAACTCCAAAGGTCTTTGAACAACAAACACGTGCAGTTTTACAAGCCGGAGAAGATAATCTTTTTTTTGCAGGATACACTGAATATGAACACCTTTACTGGAGAACCGGCGTAGACAACAGGTTACAACAAAGTGTAAGCGTGTCACATATGCCAAGAAAATTAAGCCCGACCGTTACAACCATTGCCATTCATCGTTATGCACTTGATTGGGCAGGTGATTTAATATACGGAGAGATAATTTTACGCGAGCCAACAATAACTGATGGTCTTAAAATGAAGAGTTATCGCGAAGATCCAGTTTTTCTTATTTTTATACCAGATTGTGTTTTGGCAACAACCTATGGGCCAGGACCAGAAGTGCTTGGACAACTCACCTATGACCAATTAGCCAAAATCGGGATACACGCTCATTTTAAAAATGAACCTCATAAAGCAACACTCGCACTTGTTGTTGACAATATTTCTTTTACCTTAACATTGGGTAAGTTGTTGAGACCAAACTATGTCGATCTACTATTCTCCCCTTCGGAAGAATGGACTACATATAGCGGAATATCTGTTGCAACAATTCCTCAAGTAGCGCTTAATTAAAGAAATTATATTTTTCATACACCTTATCTGTTTATTTCTTTTTTGTGCGATTGATGGCGGAGAGCGTATTCTTTTTTACTTCCTGCACACGCTCTGTTATGGCTTTTTCGATATCAACAACCGTCAGATTCTGAATATAGGACAATAATTCCGGGTCGTGCGGGGTTTTGTGAAAACGATTGAGAAATGTCTCGTGATGCTCCTTGGGTAAATGCGTCAAGATAACATCCAACACATGATAATGAAGTGTCTCATCGATAATGCCGAGAAACTCCTGCTGATCCTTCGGGTCTATCCCTTTGAGCTCCACAACAAGTTAGTCAATAACTAACAGATGATCGTAAAAAAGTTTACTCATAATTTAAAATTATACTCCACTGGTCCCAACGGTACATTTTCATCCCGATATCGACAAAAAACAACACAACCGGCCCTTTCTGCATGCCGACGTTGAAGCCTAAATACGCCATAACTTCCGGCGACCCTCCGAAATGCTTACCGGTAAATGCCGCAGGTCCTGCATCGGCAATCACTGCGACAATCGTCTTTCCGTTGTCCGGATTGACGACCAAAACTTTGCGGTATTTATACCACTCCCGTAAATACACAACGCGCTTGTTCCAATCGGGAAGATACAGAGTCTGCTAAGCAACGTAATACTTTTCTTTTTGCACAAGGTCCTCGGTCATCTTACCTTTGGAATCAGCAAAATACCTCCATGCACCCAGGCCCGGTGTAATACCGGAACGCAAAAACGCTCCATGATCACTCGCACTATCTCCAGGATATCTTGGGAGATGCTGTTCTGCACCAATGAGACCATACGCTTGATTAAGATGCTCTCCATCAAGCTCTACCTGTGCATCATGTTTTAAATAGAATACTAAGTTGTTTTTCCTTTTCTTTATCCAAAGGTTCAACCTTAGATGGCAAAAGGTTTGCAAGTCCTGTCTATTCCACCTGAAAGGTGGAAGTTCGCAGGTGGCGTATCTATTCCACCTGAAAGGTGGAATCTATTTCTTCTGAAGAAGTTAGTATCTTGCGGCTTAAATTACTTTTGAGTGAATTGATTGCATTTTGGTGATATTCCAAACCATGACTAGCCGCACACAAATCTATAATAACTTTTACATTATAACCTCTTTCAAATGCCTCCATAGTTGATGTATAGACACAAGCATGGGTATCCATACCGCATATGTAAAGCTGGGAAATATCCTCCTTATCCAATAATTGGACGAATTCTTTTACTCGAAAAATTGAGAAGGCGGCTTTCTTTGTATAAACTAAGGCATTTTTTGTGTAAGGTATGAGTTCTGGTGCAATTTCCGTTTCTGGTTCACTGGTCATCTTTTGCCAATTCAAAACCTTAAACCAATTAGATCCAGGTTGATTTTGGAACTTGAAGAACACTATATAGTCAAAAATTTTGGCATTATCTTTTAGAAAACTGGCGATTTTTACAGGAAGGATTTTAGTATTTTCGTTTATTAAATGCTTTTGTACGTCGATTATTATCAATGATTTTTTCATAACTATTTCTCAACCTGGTAATGAAGCTGGATACCATATATACCAATTTGTTTAGTATCAATGAGTCTCAGCTTTAGATCTGCGTACGCATTTTCGTTAATCATTAAGTCAAAGGTTGTTTTCCCAACTATTAGATTTCCAATTTCTTTAACTTTGTTTGAGTAACTTTAAAATTCAGCGTTAGTCCAAGGAGTATTGTGATTTGGCTTGGCCACATATCCATTTACCGATATTGCCATGTATAAAACTACTTTCATAATTTATAATTCTCTAAAAGTTATATATTTCTTTTAAAAAATCAATTTTAATAAATTTTGTATTCAGTTGAGAACCGTCCCCATCATTATATAAACTTTAATAAAATGCAAATCTATTTATTTTCAGAAGTTTGTTGGTGTTGAGAATGAGCAATATTATCAATTGAATTAAGTTTTTGTTAAAATAAGCGTTAACAGGTAGGCTTATAATCTTATGATTAAAGAAGTCGCTATTTATGTAAAAGGCAAACCAAGTCTTATTCAGATAGCTAAAGATGGAGTTTGGGAGAAAACTTGGGACATTGATCCTGCAAAAACAATTCCTGGTGACGGAGAAATTGAAAGATATATAAACAGTAGTGCTTTCAAAAATATTTCTATCGAAGTAGTTTTCCGAGAACTCGAGGGTCATTATATTTTAGGACTTATGTTTAATGACCATATGAATATAAAAGGTCCAAAAGAGTTTTTGAAAATTTTCATGACTCTTGTAGTGAATTATCAAAACTTCGACACTTTTGTTAGAAACTTGAATTTAGAAATAGTTGGTCATCAATTTTTACTTACCGGAACACCGGATCTTATACGTATTGGGATAGTCAACCATTGGTTCTCTGTTGGTCCAGTCCTTCTCTGGCAAAGAGATTTACCCAAGGAAATGTCACTACAAAAACTTGAGGAGAGATTAAGAACTAAACCTGAAGTAATCGAAACTAATCTGAACTACCAAGGAATGAGCTTTATATTTAACTTGAAGGACAAAGGGTCTGGTCCTTGTCATTGGATGAAATCGCCTTGTAGCAAAAATGAAAACAAGGTATGGAGAATTGATCGCCAAATGATTCTTAAATACCTTCACGATTGGCAGGGGTTTAACACGAATACCTAAAAGTTCTCTATTTGGGTTTACTCACCTAACTTGCCGCATGTCTAATCATTAGGTCCACGTCAACGGGGATAGTTTTCAAATATTTCTTTTAAGAAAATTAATTTATATCAAAATTTTATTCGGTTGAGAACCGTCCTCTTTTGACTATCAATATAAATAATTGACTATTCTTCTTAGATATCCCTACAATTAAGTATGAGGCGATTTTTGCTTTTCATTTCTATTTTCTTATTTTTTGTAATTATTATAGCTACCTCCGGTTATTTTATTTTGCAACTTAGACTTAAACCTCAATCCGAAGCCCAAAAGCTCACCCAGGATTTTAAACAATCACTTAAAAACTACCAGATTGCAAAACCAGGGGAAAAATCAGAAAAACTTAACCAACTGGTTCAAGCAGCTTCCAAACGTAAAGATAAACTCAAACAGGAATTAAAAACAAATCCACAGGAAGTGTTTAAGCAAATGCTGCCTGAAATAACCCGGGCAGAACTTCCCGAAGAACTGAAATTACAAAACTTGGTGGAAATAGAAGCAACTATTCAAGGTCAACTCAGACTCACAATTTATGATGATTTTAAAAAACAAGAGACAAAGGAGGAATTTAAAGTCCATACGAAAGAAAGACAATATACACTTTTTTTTGCAGCTGGAGCTGCTCCCAAAAACTCTTTGGGAAGTGAAGTCAGTGCGACCGGTCTGCTTATTGACAATGCACTTTTACTTAATTCCACAGAAAATTTGAATATATTTGATACCAATATTCCTTTTCAAATTACTCCCGTACTTGGTGAAGTCAAAATCGCGGCGATTTTGCTTAATTTTTCAAATGATACCCGAGAGTTATTTGATAAAGAGCTTATAAGACAAACCATAGGGGGAACTGGAAACACATTAGCTTCCTACTATCATGAAAACTCATTTAATAAAGTTCAGATTACGAATGATGTGTTTGGCTACTTTACTATTGGGGCAGAAAAACCTACCACTGATTGCTGGGATGATAACTTATGGGCAGACCAGGCTGACCAAAAAGCTCAAGACGCGGGTATAGACCTTTCAAGTTATAAGTACCGGTTTTATTTTTTCCCTGGAATGGAGGGAAATTCATGTTTCGCAAGAGCCTGGGCTTCTTATCCTTATCCTGGTATTTCCTATGTCAGATCCTGGTTTACTCCGGATGGAGTCGATGCCTTTGTATTAACTCATGAGTTTGGTCATAACTTAGGCTTGTATCATGCAAATATGATTCTTTGTCCAAACGAACCTATAGGTTCATTTTTAAATAATCTTTTGGACTGCCAACGCTATGAATATGGCGATTATCTAGATGTCATGGGCAGCTGGGGAAACAGAAATTTAAATCATTTTACTGCCATACATAAAACAAGCATTGGTTGGTTTGATTCAAGTCAAATTAGGCAAATAATACAAAGTGGCACCTATACAATTACTAATTTGGAAACAGATGCAGCCGGGACAAAAGGACTAATGATCTCAATTCCCAACAGTAATGATCCGAATAATCGGGAAGTATACTATATGGATTATCGCCAACCAATTGGATTTGATAGTACTTTACCTCTACCTGCAACTATCGGGACACTCTTATATCTTGGAAATCCTATATTTCTAAATCAAGCGACCTATTTAATTGATATGCATCAAGGTTGGGCACCCGGATATAACTCAGCAAGTTCTGATGCCCCTCTTCGTGATGGGGAACAATTTGTAGATACTGAAAACGGGATAACGATTACTCAAATTAGTCATACACCCCAAGAAGTCACACTTACAATTGATCTCAAGGAAGTTGATGTCTGTAGACGCAATCCCCCCATAATTCACGTTGAGCCTCAGGAACAAACTGGAAGTATTAATCAACTACTAAACTATACCGTAACGTTGACCAATACTGATACCAATAAATGTGGCGCGACGCAATTTGATTTGCGAGGTTATTATAATAATCAGTGGAATATTTCTATAAATCCTGTTCAAATAACACTTCCACCAGGAAATTCAGCTTCGACCCAATTAACAGTAACTCCCTTAATTGCAAATATTTCCGGAGGTCCACATCTAATTCATATCAATGCTTCCTCCCATATCAGTAATTTTCATAATGCACAAAGTTATGCCGTATATCGACTAACAGGTAATCCCTTAACTGTCAGAATCCATCCTGCCGGAGCTATAAACACATCGACGACAACTATTTCAGAAATAGGGTTGTCCGCTCTTGCCTATGATGAAAATAGTAATCCCATCTGGTCGGGTGTTACATATGAATGGGGTATGAGTTCGACTAATTCTGTGGGTATAATTTCCAACACCCCTTATGGCAACAATATTGCCACTTTCAAACCACTTCGGCCAGGAGACGGTAGTTTGTATGTCAATGCACGATACAATAATTTAACTGCGTTAATTGCTATACCAGTCACTGTAACCGGTATTTATTCCTCCCCTAATCCATCTAATTCTCCAAGTAGCTCGCCTATGCCTACTCCCTCTTTTACAATTAATGATTTACAATTTCTACTCCAGCAATATTTGACTACAAATGATAATAATTATCAACCACAAGATAATAAAATAAATATGCTGGATGCTGCATATGTCATTGGCAACTTAAATTGAGCTGAACGGTCTTGTCAACCAAGGGACAGTTCTCTTTTACGCACACAATTATTTACTTTTAGTCAACAGGTGGCGTATCTATTCCACCTGATAGGTGGAAATTACTTATTTCTAGCAAAGGCAGGCGCCGCACTTCCGTTATTTCTTGCGCGAGCAATTTTTGTTCACCTTCCTCGAATATCTTATTTTTTTACTAACTACTTATTACAAATTTTCTAATACCGCTTTCATTCGTTCTCTCAATTCTTTAGCCTGATCATTAGTAATACCAAAAAGCTTCGCCATACCTCTTAGCCGACCCTTTGGAGACTCAAAAGTAAGAGCAGCTTGATCTCCATAACCAATACCAGCGCCGTGTGTAATTTGATCACCAATTTGTGTCCCCGGTGGAGGAATTATACAAAGTGTTACTCCTTTAGGACTGCTCATGACATTAAAGCCGGAATTCTACCTGATGCTATAAGGGCTTCTACTCCTCCGGGCGCTATTAAAGATTCGAAAGTTACGGGTTCAGTTTTAGACTGAATTGACGTATCTATTTCTTGAACTACCATATATTCTTTTCACCTCCTTTGGTTTAGTCTAGTCGAAATAATAACGAGAATCCTACCAAAAAGTCGGTTCGAAATCAAATTTTATAGGCTTTTCCTATTTTTATTTTGCATAGATTCCCTACAAAATCCGTCCACGCGTAACCAACCAAAAAGAAACTAACCATTCAGTGTCTACCAAAATTACGACGGTTGCTCCAACAGTTCCTGAAATTGCAATATTAATAAAAAGGGGACGGTTTTCAAACATATTTTTCTAGGAATCTTCAATTATTATCAATATTGAATTTGGTTGAGAACCATCACCTTTTACTTTTATATATTAGTGTCGTCTGGATCACAAGATGTAACACAAGTTTATTGAAATAGTCCTGTTGTATTAGTCCATACTAACCCCGAGGTATATTCAAATTAACTTCTTTTTTCGCTAAAACAATGCTACTCTTAATTAGTGAAACTATTTCGATATAATCTTGCTTGTTTTATAGGACTTCTAGTTTTATTTCAAATAACTTCACATCAAGCACGTGCCCAAAGGTCGGATATTGCAGTACCAACTGTGAAAAAGGTACTTGTTCTGGAATTCAACCCGATCATTGAAAGTTTGGGTAATAATAAATTGACGCAGGTAAGAAATTGGCATGATCCGCTCACTCTTGAATCTTTATACATAAGTGACATTCGTGAATCAAGTGATCGAATATTAAACTATCAAATAGTTGAGCGACAGGTGATTGATGATATTCCGGTAAAAAATGATAGCTTTGACTAAACGGATGAAACTTATTTGACCTGTCTTAATAATTCATCAAATTGTCACCAACCTGATCTAGTCAGTTACTTACAGATTCTCAATCAATATGATGTATGCGGTAAACGAAACCGGGGCGAAATTGACGAATTATGGATTTGGGGTGGACCATATTTTGGTTATTGGGAAACAGTGATGACTGGACCAGGTTCTTTTTATACCAATGCGCCGCCGATTACCGGGTCAACGTGCACAAAACAGCTTCAAATAATGGGATTTAATTATGAAAGAGGAGTATCGGAAATGTTGGAAAACTTCGGGCACAGAGTTGAGGGTACTATGAATCATGTTTACGAGTATTGGAAATATGGTTATAACACACCGCCTCTCCAAGTATTTCTGCCGGACACTAATTGGGATAGGTTTACAGTAAGACTTTCCCATAGCGGTTGGACCTCGCTAGTTCCCGGATGCGGTAATGTGCATCTTCCGCCGAATTCAATTCTGACTAACGGTTATGATTGGAGCAGACTAAGTTTTGTGACATCAAACTGTGAAGACTGGGTAAATTACCCAAATCTTACGGGAGCCATCCAAAGTTTTAACTGTTCACGTTGGTCATGTTCCGACTATCAGTTTAAGAAATGGTGGCTTTCACATCTTCCCAAATACCGCGGACTAGCGCTGGATGGAAAACTTAACAACTGGTGGCATTACATTTATGATTATGAAGAGGCAAATGCATGGCAACAATGCACTGGTAGAAGTACAAGTCAAATATGTGCACCGTCATCGGTCGATTTCTGCGCTTGGTACTTATGTGCTTATGAAGAAACCGGTGGTTGTTTCCCCAGAGATACGGAAAATACCCGCGCCTGCCGTATAGCGGTATTTTTCGTAAACGACCTCAAGGTACTTTTGCAAAATTATCTAACCCCAAATGATTCCCAATTTAAACCGGTTGAGGGAAAAATAAATATGCTGGATGCCGGATATGTCAGTCATTATTTAAATTGAACTGGCAGGTAAGTCAACCCAAGGGACGGTGCTTTTTCTCGTTCACAATAAGTCATTTTAATCATTAGAGGAGATTTGAGGGACTAGGATATAATGAGGAAAAGAAGTTCAGAAGTCATCTGGGTTAGAAACTAATCCACCCGGATGGTGGGATATCATCAGACATTTACTTTTAGTCAACAGGTGGCGTATCTATTCCACCTGATAGGTGGAATCTATATGGACACAATTAAAATATTAATCGCAGGATATGCCCGCTCGGGAAAAAACGGCACATATATCGCAAGTCCCACGACGACACTGATTTTTCACCAGGATAAAATGATTTTGGTCGATCCCGGAACTAATGCGCCAAAGCTTATGGAATCTTTAAAGAGAGAGAATCTTACGCCCCAGGATATAGATATTTTATTTCTTTCGCATTATCACCCAGACCATTTCTTAAACATCCGCCTCTTCCCTACCCACCCGGTATATGATGGCACGCTGATCTGGAAAGGCGAACAGGAAATCTCTTATAATCATACTTTGCCCGGTACTAACCTGGAAGTCATTCCAACTCCGGGGCACGCTCAAGAGCAAGCGTCAATAATCGTGCATACAAAAGAATTTGGATTAGTTTGTATCGCCCAGGATGTATGGTGGTGGGAGGACGGCCAGCAAAAAAGCGAAACTGTTGCAGACCTCATGTCGCTTGAAGACCCTTTTGTCTGGAATAAAGAAGAGTTAAGAAAATCGCGCGAAAAAGTCCTCAACCTGGCAGACTGGATCATCCCGGGACACGGAAAAATGTTTAAAAATCCTAAAAAAGATTGAATCATGAAAACGCTGGATGAACAGGCCATTTCCTTACACAAAAAATATCAAGGTAAATTAATTACTTCAACGCTTGTTTCCGTCAAAAACCGCAAAGACCTATCCCTGGTGTATACTCCGGGCGTCGGGGCAGTCAGCAGGTTGATTTCCCAGAATCCAAATCTTGCATATGATTTGACCTGGCGTGGCCGAACAGTGGCTGTAATTTCTGATGGTTCTGCAGTATTGGGACTGGGAAATATTGGCCCCGAGGCTGCGTTACCCGTCATGGAAGGCAAATCCCTACTGATGAAGCAATTTGCCGGAGTCGACTCCGTACCCTTGGTCATAAACACCCAGGACCCGGCAGAAATCATCCGTTTTGTCACAAACATCTCGCCGTCGTTTGCCGGTATAAATCTGGAAGATATCAGCGCTCCAAGGTGCTTCCAGATCGAGGAGTCGCTCCAAAATATCGGCATCCCGGTATTTCATGATGACCAACACGGTACGGCCATAGTCGTATCGGCAGCTCTTAGAAACGCAGCCAAAGTGGTCGGCAAGCGTTTTGAGGACCTCCAAGTGGTAATTATCGGGGCCGGAGCCGCGGGGCTAGCAACAGCCAAAATGCTCCTGGGACTCTCATGCATGAGCGACCGGTGCGAAATCATCAAAGGTAATTCCAGAGTAAAAAATGTGATCGTTATCGACAAAACCGGAGCCCTGCTACCCAGCCGGGCTAACCAAAATATCTACAAACAGGGGGTCGCGAGTCTGTCAAATATCGACCGCAGGACCGGGTCAGCTCTGGATGTGATCGCCGGAGCCGATACACTCATCGGTGTCTCAGGACCAAATAGCATAACTCCCCCGATGATTGGAAAAATGGCCGGTAAACCGATCGTCTTTGCTATGGCCAACCCTATACCTGAGATCATGCCCCAGGCAGCCAAAAAAGCCGGAGCCGCGATAGTTGCTACCGGCAGAAGCGACTATCCCAACCAAATAAATAACGTTCTCGCCTTCCCCGGGGTATTTCTGGCTGTAATCAAAGGCCGGCTTACGACCATCACCCCGGAGATGAAACAGGCAGCTTCGGATGCGATTGCCTCACTGGTACAAAACCCCACACCGGATCATATTGTTCCCGACCCATTCACTCCCCGCCTCGCCGAAATAGTGGCCGCAGCAATCCTCACCAAAACCCGCGGACAAGCACCTGCCGGCGAACCAGGTTCAATCCAATAATGAAGCTATAATTGTCCGGTGAATTGTCCGGTGAGTATCAAATTCCGCAGAAATTTAACCAATTTAGCCTCAGTTTCACGGTACCGTCACCGTACCGTCACGGTACGGTGAAGACCCCGGCTACTACCCCGCGGCAAGCACCTAACCCGTCACATTTTTGAGATGAGTAATCTCGGGAGTTTTCCCATTCTGTAAAAGAATCGCCACCACATCGATACGCATCGCACCAGGCAAACCGGTATGCGTATGTTTGTAATATATGGCTGTGCGTTCGATGAAACGAAGCTTAGCGGGAGTCACTGCTGACTCCGGACTCCCGAAATATAAATTAGCGCGCGTTTTGACCTCGACAAACACGAGTATGCCCCGGTGAAGCGCGATCAGGTCTATCTCTCCCCCGCGCATGGTAAAATTGCGGTCGATGATCCGGAAGCCCAGTTTTGTTAAAAATTGGGCTGCAATTTGTTCTCCCAAGGCACCTTGGCTAGTATTGGACATGTATAGATAACTACCTGAGGTTTATTATATCGTCTGTCATGAAGAAAAGTCGTAGGTTAACCAACTACGGGAGTAGATTGAGTCACTGGCTTGGTTTCTTTGTCAGTCGGAGAAACGACCGTGGCTTCTTTTTTATCTTTAGCTGTCTTTGAGGCATTGTGAGCGGTAATTCTGGCAATTTCCTTTTTGGACTTGTCCCGTAAATAGTACAATTTGGCTCGTCTCACTAGTCCTTTTTTCTTAACTACCACTTTTTTGATCCAAGGGGAGACTATGGGAAAAATCCGCTCTACTCCGATTTTCCCGACACCTATGTGGCGCACCAAAAAACTCTGGTTTTCGTGCCTACCATGGATGGCGATTATCACGCCTCCGAACACCTGAAGACGTTCTTTTTGCTGTTCGTGCTTCTCTTTTTTGGTTTTTCCGGATACGACTTCTTTTTCGATGATCCGGTAATGTACGTCTACGGTATCTCCGACGTGAATGTTGACATTTTGAATTTGGGTGCTGATTGCCATAAGTTCAAATTTGTTGGTGAAACGGGCTTTATTGTAACAGGAATGCGGTGAATATTCAACGCAGCTTCGATTCCTGACAGGCTTCGATAAATGCAGAAAACAAAGGATGGGGGGATAACGGCCGGCTTTTGTACTCCGGATGAAACTGGGTTCCCAGAAAAAAAGGGTGCATAGCTTTGGGCAACTCCACAATTTCCACCAGATTTTCGACGACTGACCTACCTATCAGCATCATACCTTTACTTTCGATAGCTTGGGCATATTCTTCATTAAATTCATACCGGTGCCGGTGACGTTCACCCACCACGTGATCACGGAGCCAGCTATTGGCTTTTGCGTATGCGGCAAACGATATCGTCCCCTCTTTGACCTTACATTCCCAATTTCCCAACCGCATCGTCCCTCCATAAGCCCGGCGCTGCATTTTCTCTTTTTGGTTAGGTATCAAATGTATTACCGGATGGGTGGATTTGGGATCGCATTCCTCGGTACTGGCACCCGCTAATCCCAATACATTCCTGGCAAACTCAACTACCGCAAGCTGCATACCGTAACAAAGTCCCAGGTAAGGGACGCGGTTTTCGCGCGCATATTGAATAGCTTTGATTTTCCCCTCTACTCCCCGGGGACCCCAACCGATCGGCACGATGATACCTGACACATCTTTCACTAACTGCGCCACATCTTCGCCTTTTTCTATCCTTTCTGAATTTACAAAACGAGTCTTGACTGAGACACCCCCTTCCCAACCCGCATGGTCCAATGCATCCATGAGTGCGGCATACGAATCCCGAAGTTCATAATCGCCTGTCGCAAAATATTTACCCACAATTGCGACTTCAAGAGTCTTTTTCTTACTCATTTTGACGCGTTCATTTAGTACTCGCCAATCAGTTAAATCAGCAGTCCGGTCAGGCAGTTCAATTTCTGCCAGGAGCTTTTGGGCAAATTGCTGATTTTCGAGTATTAGAGGTACCGCATAAGGTGTGGGAACGTCTGGATTATTGATTACATGATCCGCTTCGACGTTGCAAAACATTGCGAGGCGTTCCCGGCGTCTGACATCTATCGCCTTATCGCTTCGGCAGACAATGAAGTCAGGTTGGATCCCCATTCCCTGTAAAAACTTCACCGAGAGTTGCGTCGGCTTGGTCTTGGGCTCACCCAAATGTGAGGGCGTCGGTAAATAACTTACATGCACATGGACGACGGGAGCTTTTTTGACAATTTTCAAAACCCGTGAAGCTTCATAATATAAAACGTTTAAATATTCACCTGCGGTTCCCCCAAGTTCAACTACGACTATATCAGCGTTTTCTTTTTCGGCGGCATTTTTCAACCTTTTGATGATCTCGTCAGTCACATGGGGCATTTCCACGTCTTCGCCTTTGTATTCAAAATTGCGTTCCTTGGTGATCACTTCCTGATAAATTTGGCCCATGGTGATGAAGTTGTGTCTGAGGACATCTTTGTGCAAAAATTTCTCATAGGTCCCCATGTCCATATCAGCCTCAGTTCCGTCGTTACAAAGGAAAGGATCACCATGCTCGATCGGGTTGATAAGGCCCGAATCAATATTTAAGTAGTTTTCGCATTTGACGGGGGTGACGCGGTATCCCCTCGCTTGTAAGAGGAGGGCAATTGAGGCGGCGGTTACTCCTTTTCCCAACCCGGATAAAACTCCGCCGGATACAAAAATGTATGCAGGACGTTTAGCGGGCACAGCCTACAATAGCAGAATTTGTTTTTTCCGTCAATAAAATGCGTTGACTTTGCTTCTTAGGGGTCAAACTGATATAATCTTTTTACAATTTAATATAAAAGCGTTTAAGTTTGGTTTCCCGCCAAACAAGCTGCGTACGAAGAGTACGACGGAAGTCCACCGTAAAATTAAGACAATGCGTGTCGGCAATGGAGCGCAGATAAATGAGCGTAAGCTTACTTTACTGTAACTCCACCCAAAAGGTGGATTTTTTGTAAGCTAACGGAAACAAGGTGGTAACACGAGCTAAACCTCGTCCTTGCCTATCAGAGTTTTCTCTGGTGGGTGGAGACGAGGTTTTTTTATGGAAAAAAATATGAAAGTCATAACAATAAAATTAGGAAGCAGCGTGTTGCTCACTCAGCGAAATAAGCTGGATGAGTTCCGTGTTGCGCATATTGCCGATCAAATCCTCTCTTTAAGGGAGAAAAGTATCGGTGTGATCTTAGTGGTTTCTGGAGCGGTAGCCTGTGGAGCAAATTATGTCAATTTCTCCTCTGACGACCATGAGTTAAAAATGATGGCGGCTGGAATAGGTCAAGCTTATATTATCTCTGTTTTTCAACAAATTTTTTCAAGAAAACATTTGCAAATCGCTCAAGTCTTACTAACAAAAGACATTCTAAGTTCTAATATCAAAAAGGGCGCTCTAAATAAACTACTCCAAACCTACTTAAAAATTGGAGTTGTCCCTGTTATTAACGAAAACGATGTTATTGACCTAAATAGTTTTGGCGGCAATGACTTTTTAGCTGCTGATGTTTCAATCCTGCTTAATGTAGACAAATTGCTAATACTTTCAACTATGGTAGGTTCTGTATATGGAGTCGGAGGAGGAGAAGCTAAACAGCAGGCTCTTGAGCTGTTAAGTAAAACTAACATTCAAGCAGATATTGTTGACGGTAAATCTCAAAATATTATTTTGCAAAGTACTTATGAAAAATAAACTTAACTTAACAAATATACGGCTTGCAGCTACTCAGCTCTCAAACTCTACTGATGAGCAGCGAGATCTATTTCTGAAATCTCTCGCCAAGATATTGTTAAAACATCAGGAAGAAATTACGAAAGCCAATAAAGTGGATATTAACAGATCTCAAAAAATGGGGTTATCTTCTGCTTTTCTTGAACGTCTAGTTCTCGATAAAAAGGGAGTCAAACTTTTGGTCTCAAAACTCGAAAGTATTGAAAAACTACACAGTAATCTAGGAGAAGTAATAGAAGAAAAATCTGAGGAGAAAGGGTTAATTATCAAAAAAGTGAGGGTTCCTTTGGGAGTAATTGCAGTTATTTATGAAGCGAGACCTGAAGTAACAATTGATGTTGCAGCGCTTTGCATCAAGTCTGGAAACGCGGCAATACTTAAAGGTGGATCAGAAGCAGTTGAAACAAATAAGGTTCTTTATGGCTGCATTCTAGCTGCCTTGAAGGAATCAGGTTTTATTAAGGAAACAATTAGTTTCATCTCTAGTAGCGACCGAAAAATAATAGATGATCTACTAAAACAACATGAGCATATTGACCTAGTTATTGCCAGAGGTGGTTACGAATTAGTAAGGCGTGTGCTTGAAAAATCAACTATTCCTGTTTTGGCTCATGCAGCTGGTGGAGCAAGAATTTATGTAGATAAAAGCGCAGATTTATCTATTGCTCAAAAAGTAATTATTAACGCCAAAATAAGTAAACCGGCTGCTTGCAACTCAATCGATACGATTGTCGTCCATCAAGATATCGCTGCTGGCTTTATACCCAGCATTACGAATGCTCTGAGTAAGGTAAATGTTGCAGTTGTGACTGATGAAGATTGGGACAAAGAGTTTATGGAGCTATCCATAAACATAAAAATTGTAAAGAGCGCTGAAGATGCAATTATCTTTATTAATCAACACAGTAAGAAACATTCTGAAGGGATTATTGCGACAGATAAAAACGTGGTTAAGCAGTTTACTAATTCAGTCGACTCGGCAGCGTTATTTGTAAACTGTTCCACTCGACTCCATGATGGATATGTCTTTGGCTTAGGTTCAGAGATGGGCATTTCTACAGGCAAGTTTCACGCGCGCGGACCAGTTGGATTAAAAGAATTAACAACTTATAAATGGGAAGTATATGGCAATGGACAAATTCGATAAAAAAATAGCGATCATTGGTGGAGGACATATTGGGCAAGCCTTAGCTGAAGGCTTTATTAAAAGTGGCAAAGTTACAGGGACTCAGATTATTGTTGCAAGTCCTTCTCTAGGAAAGCTCGCTCATTTAAAAAAACATGAGATTGAACTAACCTCAGATAATAAAATTGCCTCAGTCAAGGCAGATCTTATCTTTTTGGCAGTAAAACCTTTAACAATAGGTTTGGTACTAAAAGAAATTAATACTGTATTAAAAAGAAAAACTGTTATTTCTCTTGCTGCTGTCGTTTCTATTAGTGACCTGAAAAACCATGTTGAGAATGTTGAAATAGTAAGAATTATGCCGAACATGGCTATTGCTTGTAACCAGGGAGTAATTGGACTTTTTGGGAATGGGAGAGATAAGAATCAAATCAAGCAATTATTGTCAGTTTTAGGGTCTGTAATTGAAATGGAAAAAGAAGAAGATCTAGATTCTTTAACATTACTTTCTGGCTGCGGTCCAGCAATTGTTTCACAATTTATGGAAATGTTAAAAAATTATGGAATAAAAATTGGTTTGTCATCTGATATAAGCCTAACATTGGTGTTACAAACATTTAAGGGCACTTCTGCCATGCTAGAAAAGTCGAAGTTATCACCCAGCCAATTGGTTCAGTCGGTTTCTACAAAAGGTGGAATTAGTGAAGCAATCTTGATGACCATGAATGATCAAAACTTAGAGGCAGACTTCGCAAATGCAATGAATGCAGGTTATGCCAAATTAGAAAAATTAAAGGAAAGTCTGAGATAATCGACAATTACCGTTTCTGGATACATTACAGGACTACCTGCTCCATGGCGCTGTTGGGAAAAACTGAATATTTGCAATTTTCTTTCGGAAATTCCGCAATTCTTACATTTTACCTTTAAACAACTTTTTGAAAATATCATTTTTTGAAATCATCCCGACTACTTTCTCGGACTCATCAATGACAGGTAATTGCCGCACATTTCTCACAATCATCCGAGATAGCGCCCGCATAATATTACTTTCACCCCTGGTAAAAAATACGCGCCGGTTCATGATTTTCTCGACAGTCATTTTCTTGAGTTTCTCCACTTTCAACTCTATCTCCTCGTCGCTATCATCAAATCTGTCTTGGTTATCTTCAACCTCGGGGAAAAGTTTCGCGAGTATATCCTCTTTGGAAACGATGCCTACCAGTTTCTTCCGGAAATCAATGACGGGTACACAATGGATGTGCTTTCGGGAAATTAAATCCCAAACCTGAGGCAGAAGCGTCTCCGGAGTCGCGGTAACTACCTTCGTATTCATGAATTTAGCGACTTTCATGATTTATAATTCAAACGAAATCATCTTACTCTAGGAGGTTTTGGAGCTAGTGTCAAGTAGTCGACTGTATTGCGGATGATTTGAGGATAAAGTTCCACCGCTTTTGCAGTACCGCTCCCAAATCTCCACCAACCAGGGATATATCCAGTTGGGGCGGGGGAAAAGCCACGTTCTTGAGATTTTGCAAGTTGTTATTTAAAGCATTAATCACCAAAGTCTGAAGCCACTCTTTCATATATTTGGTTGATCTGACAGCTTCAAGTTTTTTCTTATATTCATTAATCTTCCGCAGAAGTTCCTGTGCCGCCGGCCTGCTGCTGCCAATATTATTAATTTTAGGATCATTAAGTAGTGCAAGTTCTTCTTTGGTAAAATCTTCCGCCCACCGTACGTGTTGCTGGGCCAAAGGTACCAGGTCACGGCCGTTGTTATGCAGCTTATCCGGGCCGACTTCAAAATCATGGTCAACTAGGTCAATTCGGTGTTTATTTCTATAAAGATCATTTTCATCAGGAATCAGGAATGTCTTTACTACTTGCTCCGCTATGCCATTATCAAAGGGCGGAGCAGTTGCTTCAAAAAGTAGGGCATCTGTGATTACCCAATCCAAAAGCTCAAGACCAGGCGTTAGCGCGTCAATCCGCTCACCTAATGCGTTGTAATCTCTTTGGATGACCTCATTTATCCTGGCTTTGGCCAACTGGATACTTTGTGCACTTTTTAGATCAAATCCCGGTCCGGCAATTTCCTCAATTCTCTGGACTAAAGCATCCCGCTTTACATTCAAGTCTTTATTAAAATTAGCTTTTATCGCCCTGACACCCGCATATTCCGGAACGCCTGAGTCTAACCAACTGTCTAAATCAGTGTCAACCCTGACAGCAGCTATGGCTCTTTCATTTGCCTGATGAATTTCACCGACTATCCTTTTAACTGACTCCACCCGCACTTTGTTGCGGGGCTCATACTCCTTCAGCTGCCGGTTGTCGAGTCTGGCTTTAGCCGGTTTTGCCTCTTTGGCAACTGCCTCAAACGCCTGTGGTCTGATCGCCTCACCGTATCTTTTTTCTACCTGACCGGCACTATGAACTTGTGCGGCTGCTTCGATAAAACCACTGATCCGATCGACTGCCAGTTTTACGTTTCTTTCTACATCTCTTCTAAGTGAATCAGCAGACAATTTCTCATTATTCAATTGATAAATCCTGACTCCGCCTGTCTGTTCATGAAACCTGCCTGAAAATTCATAATCCCTTTCCGGTTCTGCTTTGTGAAAGCCATTTCCCGCAGTACCTGAAATTCCGTAATACCACAGTTGTTGAACTCCAGAAATTTTCGAATTCATTCCGCTAATTGCGTCGTTAAAAAAAATTGCCGGAGGCGATTCAACCGATCCCTCGCTGAATTTAGATAAAGGCGCGGCGAGCTGGAAGTGAATCATGGCCAGATAATTGTGTTGGTCCAGGAGTTCGCCTTTAGTTACCCCGTATTCACCGGCTTTCTGAAAATACTGTTCCATCACTTCCTTTTGGGTATATAAATTGGCTCCGCTTGAAGCTGACATACAAACCCGGGTAAATTGCTCCATAAATACCGCTTTTTTGAGCTGAGGATTATCTTTGTACGGTACTTCGCTGAAGTCCTTGAGGAAATATTGGGGTCTTCTGTTTACCGCTTCAGTTGAAACCAGCGCATCTACCAAAGCTGCTGTTTGCTGCTGATATTCTCCAAGTGTCATCTTTCCTTGTTTGACTGCTGCGGTTGCTTGTTTAAGTTGCAAATCTATAATCCGCTCCAGACCCGCGCTGTAAATCAGCTTGTGGGTGATATTTTCCATGGCTTCTTTTACCCGGTAATGGTTCCCCTCTGCCCAGGCTTGTTCCAACTGACCCGGGCCGTACGAATCCCTCCCCACTTGATTTCGTTCATTTACGGCCTTTTTTTCCACCAATGATTTGACCTCAACCAGCAACTCATCCGCGCGTTTTCCAAGAAATTTCTGAGCTTCATCCTGTCCTCCCAAAAGTTCTACAACTTTTACTTCAACCGCAGGGTTTTTTTTAAGATAATCCCGGTGTCCCAAATACAGCATTTCTCCCAAAGCCTGGCGTTTGGGATCACTTACTTCCAACCGGCTGAAATTATCTGATAATGCTTCTTGCAGAATATTCTGCTGTTCCGGCGGGATGTAAGATAAAGCTGTTAGATATTGTCGTGAACTCTCACCTCGCACCACTTGCGAAACGCCCACACCCAAAGCAAATGCAGCCTGTTCTTCTTTAATTTGTGTATTTGCCTCAAGCACCAGGTCTTGGGTCACAGGTATTGTCCCCTCAAATTCCAGACCTTCAAAAAGTCTGGAGGTCAATTGCCGATATCCGGCAGCAATCGGATCATTTCTGATTAAGCTTTTATCTACCCATTCTTTGGCGGTGATTTCCGATCTGTATTTGCCGTCCATTTGCTCAATAACTCCCAAAAACGTCTCAGTGATTTGGATTTGCTGCTGGGGACTAAATTGCGTGCGAGCCTGGATTTTCTCGATATGCGGATAAGCTTCATATAATGCAGTCCTTTCAACATACAGTGATTTATTTAGCTGAAACCGGGCGATTTGCGTTTCCGCATAAATTCTCAACACTTTTGCGTGCCTGTCTATTCCATCCTGAGTTGCTTTGAAACCTACAATATCAGGCACAACCATACTTCTCAACTCATAAATTTCCCGCGGTGCATTCCGTTGGTTGATCCCGGCATCAGCTAATACAGCATCCACAGTCCTGGCATAAGTTTCTTCAACATCGCGAAGTGGTACACCGGCAGGATCATCCAAGAGTCTGCTGGTAAAGCGGGTTGCTGCCAAATCTGTCAATGCAGTTTCCAGTTCTTTACGATTTTCTTGAGATTTCAGATGCACGGCAGCATGTTCCTGAATTGCTCCTGAAACTGCCGGCTCCAGTTGGTCAAGTATTTCCAGTTCATCTCTTGCCTCAGTTCTCCCATTCGAAAATTCTTCCTCCAGCTGGGTTCTAACCGCAGCAATCCGTTCTCCATACATACTTTTTGTGGTCTTTAAGTTATTGAAAAAATCGCTGCCTTTGGAATTTACCAGATCAACTACTCCGTAAGCATCCGCTTCTGTGGTTACAGGTACACTTAAAAGCCTGTCAAAAAGTCCTGTCGCAGTTCTTTCAGCTTGAGCAACTGCTCCGGGTTCTGCTGCTTTGCCGGAAAATGCCGGTGCAACAGCTTCTTTAGCCCGAGTCACAAGCTGTGTTTTAACTTGGGCTTGAAGTGGTAATTCGGTCATATGTTATTAAATGCCAGTGTATAATCTGTACAAATAGCTTGTATCTGCTTCTTAAAGTCATCCAGGGTAATCTGCTTTTTTTCTAACTTTTGCCGTAAATTTTGCAGTTTACGTTTAAACTGTACAAAGACTCGGATTTCACCTTCAGTTAATCCTATTTTATCATGATTAATTTCTTCATCAGTAATTAATAACTTTTTGAATTTAGCCAGTCCTCCTCGATATTTTGTGTAGAGAAGTTGGGGATGCAAGAGCTCTTTGGCACGCTGTTTTTGCGAGTCAGTCATATAAAGAAAGTGTAGATCAATCTTAAACCATCCGTCAAGCGAAATTATGGAGCTATTCACCTATTCACTCCCGGAATGATATATAACTTGAGTTGTGTATTAATTTATTTTCAAGATTTCATTGGTGGTTGATCAATAAATGTGCTAAATAAACTTTTCAATTCCTGTGAATCACCATTTAAAATGTGTCGAGAAATATTATCCATAAGCTCTTTATCATAAACAACGTCTTCTATCTGGGAAGCTATATCTGCACCAGTTATAAATATTTTTCTGGCTGCCAGTTTAATCTCAGAAGATCTGCGCGGGTTTATGGGTTTATACCTATTATAGGCATTCATTAACTCCTCAACTATCAAAAAAGTAACTTGTCTTGATCCTCTTGCTTTTCCTTTTACCGTAGGCTCATCACCTAAGTGTGTGCTGCTTATTTGAATTGACATGCTTTTAAAAAATCTATCAACGCTTTTTCCATACCCCCTATTAAGCTCTTGTCCAGCCATAGGCTGACCCATCTTAGCTAAAAAATTAGGATAGAGTTCTGCATCTGACAAACTGTCATTCACCCACAAATTTATAGCCCAACGTAAAATTTGCTCATCATATGCCTTCAATGTTTTTAGCATGAAAGGATCAATCGCGCTTAATCGATCATGTAAAAATAGATTTAACCTGTTTAGTTGTTGTTGAAACCTGTCACTTAAATTTATAGGTGACAATTCTTGTTTTGAGTCCATCTTAGTTATGATTTAATAGTTTTTGATAAAACAATAAATATCATGCGTTTTAATGTACCCTGCTTTTCCGGCGCCGCAGGATTTGCATATCCACGATAGATTGCCTCAGGAGCGTTTGGGCTTGATGGTAGGTTTGGCCTGTGGGTTTGGCTTTGAGTGCTTCCAAGGCTTCTGTCTTAGCTTTTACTATTTGGGCTTCGTTTAGTTCTTTCGCATGTACCGCCCGGGTGACCAGCACGATGACTTTTTCCTGCGTCACTTCAATAAATCCTCCGCCTATAGCCAGATAATATTCGTCTTTGGCTTTTTTTATTTTAAGCTCACCTTCCGTAAGTTCAGCAAAAAGCGGTACATGTTTGGGCAAAATCCCCAATGTTCCCATGCTGGATGGTACTACCACCATTTCTACTTCTTCGCTGAAAGCAATTCTATCGGGAGTGATGATTTCTAAATGCAGAGTCATAATTATTTGAGTGAATTCAGTTCTTACCAGAAACCTGTCATTCCCGGCTTGACCGGGAATCTTTTAATGAAGATCCTCGCATTCGCGAAGATGACATTGGGAAATATTGAACACAGAAAATTATTTCACTTCGTCTATTGTTCCCACCATGTAAAAAGCCTGCTCGGGTTTGTCATCGTGGCGACCGGAAAGAATTTCTTTAAATCCGCGAACCGTTTCTTCTCTTGATACGTATTTACCTTCTTTGGCCGTATACGGTTCGGCGACAAACATGGGTTGGGAGAAAAATTTCTGAATTTTGCGGGCCCGTGACACCGTCAATTTATCCTCGTCTGACAACTCTTCCATACCAAGTATGGCGATGATGTCCTGAAGCTCTTTGTAACGCTGCAATACTTTTTGTACACCCCGGGCAACTTCGTAGTGTTCATTTCCTACAGCTTGGGGAGTCAAAGCCCGCGAACTGGAGGCCAAAGGATCTACAGCCGGATAAAGACCCTGATCAGCAATTGCCCGTTCCAGTGAAACGCTGGCATCCAAATGCGCAAATGTGGCAACTGGCGCTGGATCGGTATAATCATCCGCCGGTACATAAACTGCCTGTACCGAAGTGATTGAGCCTTTTTTAGTCGAAGTGATCCGCTCCTGAAGTGCTCCCATTTCTGAAGCCAGCGTAGGCTGGTATCCCACGGCTGATGGAATCCGCCCCAAAAGCGCCGACACTTCTGATCCCGCTTGTGCAAAACGGAAAATGTTGTCTATAAATACGAGCACATCCTGCTTTTCTTCGTCCCTGAAATACTCTGCCATAGTGAGGCCCGTCAAAGCTACCCGCAAACGGGCTCCGGGAGGTTCATTCATCTGTCCAAATACGAGGGCGGTTTTTTCTAAAACTCCCGTCTCCTTCATTTCGAGATAAAGATCATTACCTTCTCTGGATCGCTCGCCGACGCCGACAAACACTGACACTCCGCCATGAACCGTGGCTACGTTGCGGATCAATTCCTGTATAAGAACTGTCTTACCCACTCCGGCGCCCCCAAATACTGCTACTTTACCTCCCTTGATAAATGGCGCTATCAGATCGATGACTTTTAATCCTGTTTCAAATATTTCAACTTTGACATCTTGTTCGGAAAGTTTCGGAGCTGACCGGTGTATTGGCAAACGTGTATCAGTTTTGACTTCACCCTTGCCGTCAATGGTTTCGCCCACCACATTGAACATCCGGCCCAGTGTTTTAGGTCCGACAGGTACGGTGATTGGACTGCCGGTATCCACGACTTCCGTGCCTCTTTTTAATCCGTCTGTTGGACCTAGCGCTACAGTTCTGACACGACCTGACCCCAAATGTGCGGCCACTTCTAGGGTCAAAATTCCCCCTTTTGCCACTTCGCTTTTGACAGTTAATGCATTGTGAAGCGTAGGCACTTCGGCAAATTCCACATCTACGACTGGCCCAATGATTTGTATGATTTTACCTAAGTTTGGTTGTTTCATAATTTTATGTTACTGCAAGACGTGCAGTTACCGTATCCGCAATTTCATAAGTGATTTTTTCCTGGCGAATCCTATTGTATTCGAGAGTCAAAATATTAGTAAATTCTTTCGCGTTGTCGGTGGCATTTTTCATCGCAATCATGCGTGCGCTATGCTCGCTGGCTGATGCCTCCAAAATGCTGTCACGGACCTGGTTTTCCAGATAATGGAAAAGGAGCGGCTCAAGTATAACGTCAATTCCCGGCTCAACCACGAAGTCAAGGCTTTTGGGGTTTTCTTCTGCTTGAGCTGATTTTTGCTGAAGGGCGATATTTGATATCGGCAGAATTCGTTTGATCAGAGGTTCCTGGCGCAGAGCTGAAATAAAATTATTAAAAACCAGGACAACCTCCTTGAACTCACCTTTTGTAAACCCTTGCGTCAGCAGAGTAGTCAATGCAGGTATATGGCTCATGGGAATACCTGCTGAGAAATCTGCCTGCAGTTGTTTTTTGGTTTGCACTAGAAACGTTTCCCCTTTTTTCCCGAGTGTTACAAATACCGGATCGCTGATCGATTCTTGTGTCAACCACTTATTAAGCGACCGAAACAGGTTGGTATTCAATCCTCCGCAAAGGCCTTTGTTGGTGCTGATTAGAACGACCAGGGATTTGCCGGTAGTGCTCTTTTGCAGTAAAGGATGCATCTCGGGCTCAATAAATGGCACAAATTTAGCTACCATCTCGCTGATTTTTTCGGCATAAGGCCTACCAGAAACAGCCTGACTCTGGGCTTTTTTCATCTTTGATGCAGCTACCATTTGCATCGCCCGGGTAATTTGAGCAACATTTTTGGCACTTTTGATGCGTCTTTTTATCGTCCGAATACTAGCCATATGCTTATTTTCCTTGCCATCTGAGCTTAAACTCGGCGGTGAATTTTTTCAGAATTTTTTCAGCTTCTTCGGTAAGTTTTTTTTCTTCGGTTATTTGTTTTAATATTTTTCTGCCGCTGGTTTCTAAATCTTCCAATAAATCTGCCGAAAATTTTGCCACCTGATCAACTGCTATATCATCCAAATATCCGTTTA
>CAYHKY010000008.1:0-26668 GCA_964357355.1 uncultured Gammaproteobacteria bacterium
TGGCCGGAACAAATTCAAGTATGTAGGCTATACAATCGCCGATATTTAATCTAATTTTGTACTTGACAAATATTACCTAAATCGTACAAACTGGAGTAAGAAAGGAAAATAACTAATATGGCAAAATCAAAGAAAAATAGGTCAGATACTAATTTACCTACACTAAATAAAACTGTTCCGCATGTGGTGGGGTTTATCGTGCTGGCAATACTTTTTATAGCAGCTATTCGTATTGTTAGGACTGCACTAGGCTTATATTAGGTTAATTCGATGTAGACGCGCTGAAACCTGTTTGAAAGGACATTGTTCCTTGCAAGACTTGCAACTTTAAGTCAAGAGTATCAAGTGTTAATTTTTGTTTTGAACTCGTGGGTCCTACCGCAACTGTATACTGTGTTTCCCCCTTTGGCACTGCAAACGTCGCATACACAACTGTATTTCCCCCCGGTTCGAGATAATTGACGCTTGTAGATGTGGCATTTATGGTTTCTTTGCCCGCAGTCAGTGAGAGGAAATCAGCAAGCGGAACGGTTCTCCTGGCTCCCTGGGTTCGCTTATCAGTCACCTTTGCTTCAATGACTATAAATTCTTTGCCTTGCAAATTTGCTTTATCTACTGATTCTTCGATATCCAAAATCTTCGGCGACAAATATGCATTGGATAAAGAATAATCAAATTGGGATGATTGCCAAATTCCGCTGATTGGCCACATTTTGATATCATTTTTCTTTTTCTCTTCCAGTTTTGCAGCATCTTCTTGTTTCTTGATTTTTTCAGACTCAAGGTTGAGCTTGATATTTTGCTGGGTTAATTCATCAATTCGGGAGCTTAATAAATCTTTGCCTTTTTGCAAATCGCCATTTTCGAGTTTCAACCTGGTTATTTCATTCCATGAGTAAATAATAATACCGCCCAATGCTACCAGTAAAAAAAATACGAGAAATAGCAGCAAGAACTGAGTTTCTTTTTTCTTGGGTGCAGGAACAGCAGTTTGAGCTGTGGAATCAGCTGTTTCAGTAGGAGCAGTCATGGATAACTTAGGATCTTCCATAGGCAGTAGTTTATGTATTTTTTTATTGTATACCCGTTTTACGCTGGTTTGCAAGCCTGTTAGGTTGCAATAGTAGCTTAGAGAAGTATATAGCCGCCTGCCTGCCGGCGAGGCAGGGAACAATTTCAAGTATGTAGGCTATACCAAAATTCTAGACCTGAGTGTCAACTATTTCAATTGTTTTACCAGAAGAAGGAAGTATTTCGCGAACTCGTAGTATGTGAAACACAAAGCAAGTCCCAAACCCCACACGCCATCCCGATACCCCTCGTCCTTCACAAATATCGCCCAGAACATATGGAGGGGGTAAAGAGTGAGTTTCTTCAAATTCACCCTCTCTCCTATTTTGAATAATTCTTCGGCCTCTACAGACGCATAGTAAGTAAATTTTTCAAGTGTCTGCCCTAAAGAACGAAATGAATAATGAATTATTGAGTTTCTTAATTTACCAACTGGGTTTTCTATGATTATTTCAGGATGTATTTTTGAAAATTCAACATGTCCTTTTTCTTTTTTAAAAAATCTCTTTTTCGAATAATTTTGATTACCCCACTTTACTCTGCGATTTAAGAAATGATTTTCAAATGGAATATAATAACCATTCTGTATGTTATTTTCACTTGCAGAAATTTTTAATAGTTCATTTTTTAAACCGTTCGATACTCGTTCATCCGTATCCAAGATTAATATCCATTTACTAATTGCTTGATAAATCCCTACATTTCTCTGTTGTCCTAAATCATTAGGTGAATAATAAATTTTTTTTGTATATAGTTTTGCTATTTCAGGACTTTTATCAACTGTATTATTTGCAAAAATGACGATAATTTCATCTGTCCAAGTTACACTTTTCAATGCGTCATCAATTATGTTTTCATCTTGATAAGCGGCTATTACTGTTGATATATTACTCTTCATAATTCTATCGAAAATAGATTAACTTTTATCGTTAAACTCCCATTTTTTATAACTTAGTTATAAAATAAAACTCCTCGAGGTATCTCTTTGTCATCCCCGGCTTGACCGGGGATCTGTCAGAATAGATTCCCGCCTTCGCGGGAATGACACGCCGCAAGCGGCGAGGAATTCCTGCTTATACAGGATCCTTAAGAGAGATTAAATGGAAACTTGTTTTACCTGTATTTATCACATCAGAAACGTTTTCATAGAAATGAATATGTTAGTTATCGAATATCGTAACTCCATATCCATAATACTTACATCTACCAATATAGATACGAATAAATCGATCAAATCAATTTGGTTATGTCATTTTGACTGTTGACAGTTACGACCTCTTATTTTATGTTAACAATTGTTCTGCCATGTTTAAGACGTTGACCTTTTGTTTTTTTCTTTTAACATTAATTTGCTCTCTCTCATTTATTTTTCCTCATTCAAGTCAAGCCGCATTTATAAAGAATCCAAGTAATCCTGTCATAAATATTGGCACAAATGAAACTTGGGATGATACCCATGTGTGGGAACCTTTTTTGCAGTTCGATGGTAATAATTATACTCTATGGTACGGAGGGCACGATGGAACTAGATGGGCAATGGGATCTGCCTATTCAGTCGATGGAGTAAATTGGATTAAAAACTTGTCCAATCCTTTTCTTAGTTTTATCCCTTCTGATCCGCAAGAACAACATGTTCACACACCGACAGTAATAAAAGAAGGTACATTATTAAAAATTTGGTACACTTCCTCTCCTGATGATGTTTCTAACTTTAAAATAGAATTCGCTGAATCATTAGATGGTGTCTCTTTCACAAGACATTCCACCCCCGTAATTATTCCAACTCAAGCATGGGAATCTCAAGGAGTAGCTAATCCAAGCGTCTTAAAAGTTGGAAATACTTACCATATTTGGTATTCAGGATTAAATGGAGGAAGTTGGAAGATAGGACATGCCACTTCTTCAGATGGAGTCAATTGGATTAAAAATTTTGGTCCTACTTTACAACCAAGCTTATCTTGGGAAGGCAACTCAGTTGCGGCTCCTTCAGTAATATTATTAAACGACGTCTATCACATGTACTACCATGCTGGTCCAACAACTCCGAAATATATTGGTCATGCTACTTCAAATGATAGTATCACATGGACAAAAGATGTAGTTCCAATATTGCAAACTGGGGGATTTGCGAGTTGGGACACCAATCTAATTGCTGCACCAAGTGTAGATCGAGTCTTTAATAGACTTAAATTATTTTATTCTGGGCATAGTGGAACTACCTGGCGTATCGGTGTTGCGGAAGAGCTTTTACCTGTACCTTACTATTCTCAGAAAGATCCGTTGTGGGCAAATGATGAGTATGATGATGCAACCAATTGGGCAAATCCGAATTCACAAACAATGGCTGCGGTTGGTTGCGCAGTCACTTCGGCAGCGATGATTCTTAATCATTTCAATGTCCAAAAAACTCCGGGTAATCCCGATACCGGATTGCCTCCTAAAATCCTGACGCCTGCTACCCTCAATGAATGGCTCAAAAGCCGGAACGATGGTTCATATCGAAATGGCCTCACCAACTGGCCACTCCTTGCTAGGATGACCAAGCTTGCCAATAATCTTGAACCTACAAGCCCAAAACTTGAATACTTTGCTTCACCCAGCGGTACGCTTTCTACAATAATTAGTAGTGATGTGCCAGTAATTCTGAATCTACCTTATCCTTCAAGTCCCTCGAATACACACTTTGTTGTTGCAACCAAGGTTGATGGTGGTACTTTTTCAATTAACGATCCATTTTATGAGAATCAGGCTACCCTTGATCCTTATTATCCCACTGTCAACCGTCTGGGATATTTTAAACCTACTAATAGTGACTTTTCGTATTTAACCTTAGCGTTTGATGCCTCAGTCTCAGCCATACTGAAAAATCCAAACGGGATCCCTGTGGGTGATACAACCATCGAACAGCCGATATTCGACCAAGTAAATCAAACATCGTCAGGTGCTGAGCCGTTAAAGCTTATTTCTTTGAAACAACCGCCATCAGGTCTTTATACATTGGAATTATCTGCACCTACATTGCAAACATTTCAGCTTGATAGTTATATTTACGACAATGAAGGGGAAGTGGAATCAGAAACCTTCACCGGTTCCCTGGTACCCGGAATTTCTCAGAAACTATACCTGACTATTGATCATGACGAAGTTGGCAATTCTGAACTTATGACCAGCTATGATCTTTTCCGTCTCCACATTAAGGAATTGTATCAGTCAGGTGATATAAAATCCAAGACGGTTTACAATAAACTCCTGTATGAAGCAAATAAAGTGGAAAAAATGTCTAAAAAAGGTCCTACGGGAGTACGAATAAGACTTGAAGGGGTACTTGTATATATTGAAGGGAGACAAATTAAGTTTCTGACACAGGAAGCATACCAAATTCTGAAATCTGATGTGCAAAATCTTCTAGCGCAATTTTAACTTCCTTACTAAGTGGACGATGAGGGATTTGACACTCAGCAGTCTTGATTTAATCAAGATACTGCTGGTGATCCCGATTGCGGGAAACCTAAGTGCGCGCACATGGATTTGAACCATGGACCTCTTCGATGTGAACGAAGCGCTCTACCGCTGAGCTATACGCGCTCTACCGCTGAGCTAATCGTCCAAAATACTTATCTCCTGGTGGGGGAACCCATTGCAAGTATTATAACATTTCCGTATACTGATAAAGTTCAAAATAACCCTATGCTTGGTATCATTCGACGCATATTCCATTTTTTTTTCGACATCCTTGAATCTATCGTGGTGGCACTTGCCATCTTTGTCGTTGTATATTTATTCCTCTATCAACCGCACCAAGTAAAAGGCGCCTCAATGGAACCAAATTTCCATGATGGAGAATATATACTAACAAATAAATTCGAATATAGATTTAGTGAGCCAAAACGCGGTGACGTGATAGTGTTTAAATCTCCCCAAAATCCGGATATAGATTTTATCAAACGCATCATCGGTCTCCCCGGAGATCGGGTTAAACTTATCAATAATCACTATGTCATAAATGACCAGGAGCTGGCAGAATTATATTTAGCACCGACATTGTATACTTACTTCGGATCATATTTGAAAGAGGGGCAGGAAATTGTGGTTCCCAAAGATCATTTTTTTGTATCAGGAGACAATCGTCCCCGCAGTTCAGATTCACGTGAGTGGGGACCTATCCACAGATCGGCAATCATTGGGAAATCCCAATTCCGCTACTGGCCAATTGACAGGATTGGTCTTATCGAACATGTGAAGTACAATCTTTGAAGAATAATGTGGGGATATTTATGCCAGCGTCATCCGCTTATGCAGATCTTTAAGAAGTCGTGATGTTTTCTCCAAATTGCCTCTGATGACAAATACCACCCTGGCTTCCACTTTTGACTGGGTAATTTTTACCAACCCGTCCATTATTTGCGCCATATCCGAAGCGATTTTATCCAAATCTTCATTGTGAATTCTCTCAGTCCTGGTATGCAACTTACGTTGATTTTCAGCTTTCATCCTGCGGGTAAGATCCTCAGTTTTTCGGACGGATGAATTATCAGCTAAAATTGTTTTATAAGCATCCACCATCAATTTAACTTCTCCCAATCCCGCTATTGCACGTGCATGTCCCTCGGTAATTGCCCCGGACATCAGTCCATCTTTAATCGCATCAGGCAGTGTCAAAAGACGGAGAGTATTTGAAACATAGGCATCACTTTTACCCATGCGTTTGGCAATTTCAGAAACCGGAAGCCCAAATTCTTCAATCAACCGTTCAAAAGCTTGAGCCCTCTCCAAGGGATTCAGGTCTTCACGCTGGACATTTTCAATAATGGCCATCTCCAACATTCCCCGGGCGGTTGTTTCTTTGATAATAACCGGAACCGTCTTGATCCCTACCAGTTTGGCTGCCCGCCATCTGCGTTCTCCTGCGATAATTTGATACCCGGCGGGGGTTTTGGCAACGACTAAAGGCTCTAGAATACCGCTTTCTTTAATTGAAGCTACCAATTCTTTGAGAGAGTCAGCTGAGATTAGTGACCGGGGTTGCAAGGGGTTTGGTTGAAGCATTTCAATATCGAGTTCGACCAATTGCTGTTCTTGTGCCATTTATCCCTCCACACCAACGAATTGTTTGCCTCGTTTGGTTCCAAAACGGACAGTTCCTGATTTCATTGCATATATTGTAAAATCCTTACCCATTTTGACTCCCTGCCCGGCAACAACCCTACTCCCTTTTTGCCTGATGATAATACTCCCATTTATGGCTGCTTGACCGCCAAAGATCTTGACTCCCAGCCGTTTGGACCTGGAATCACGATTGCCCTTTGTTGTGCCTGCCTGTTTGATATGTGCCATAGTACTATGTTACTTTTTTTCGAACACGTATATTTTCCGTTTTACCACTGCTTGCGGCCGAAAGTAGGGGTATGGACCTTCCGCGAGAGTATAGCCCAAGTTTTCACACATGTCAACAGTTTTTTTCACGGAAAATTCCCTATTTTCCACGTCTACTGCCGGAAAAGCAATCACGACTTTTCCTCCTTTTTTAAGTAAAGAGTGCCATTCCCGTAAAGCTCCAATATATAACTTTTCCAGACCACGCATGGTATTAGAGATTTCCTTAAAACTAACCAACGCGCCGTGCTGGAATATTTTTTCACCCCTTCTTTCCAAAGGAGCGCCAAGATATGGCTCGGTCACTATAGCATCCAAATTTTGGAGATGCATTTTTTCTGAAATATGTGTCGCGTCAGCGCTAACCATATGGTAGTTAAAATGAATTTGAGAATACTCACTTTGTAACCAATCAAGATTTTTTTTTGCTTTTAGCATAACTTCCTCGTGAATATCGGATCCTACAACTCTCCAACCCAGAAGTAAGGCTTCACCGAGGATTGTCCCCATGCCACAAAAAGGATCAAGTAATGTGATTAAAGTTATAGGATTTGAAATTGCTATGTTTACCATCATCCGGGCAACTTTTGGCGGTAACATACCGGATTTAGGATCCGCCCAGGGACGCCCTCTGTCTCTTCTGGCCCATTCATCTACATGTTGAGTTGCTTCTGTTAGGCCAACTAACCACCGGTTAGTTTTATTTTCAAAAATAAGTATATATTCCGCAACATGCTGTTTTTGCACGACCACACTGGATAGCTGGGTATTCTCGGGTAATACAAAACGTGTCTGAAAGCCTTTCTTGATTAATTGATTTTTAATTGATTTAGTAAGTGCAACGACATCCGCTTTTTCTTGGCCGATGACACTTAACCCGAAGGTGATTTTCTTTTTTTTCTGATCACTTGCGATTATTTCAGTTAACAACTCTGGAGCAAGGATCTGGGATGTGGAGATAAGATGCGCTATTTTTACGGTACCCCCGGTGCGGCTTAACAGGAGTTGAGAGTCAATTGGAGAATCAAACTTAACTACAACGTAACCGTTTCCTGATCCCTCTTCATGAAATGGTATAGTATAACTTTTAAGAACATGGAATAATTCAGCGCGGCATAGTTCCTGCGCTTTACCCAGCAAGAAGATGTATGATCTCATTTAGCAGTGAGTCGTTTCGTTGGCTGACGGTCAATAGTATCTTTTTTAGTTTTGGTTTCCGGAACTTCTTTTTTCTCGCCGATTGATTCTATCATCAGAGTCGTTTCGTACGGCCTGAAACCGGTATGTTTGCGGTAACGCGATTTTGCCTGGAAACGACGAATATCAATCTTTTCACCCCTTTTTTGTTGAGTGATTTTGGCATTTGCTTTTATATCTGTTGAATCTTTACCGATAGTTACCGTTGTGCCATCAACCATCATGAGTACTGGCAGTTGAACATTGTCCCCAACCTCACCTTTCAACCTGCTTACGACCAAGGTTTGCTTAGGTACAACCCTATATTGACTGCCACCAACTCGAATTATTGCGTACATAAATTTCTCCGAATGCTTACGAAGTGCTAATTGTACCAAAAATAGTGGTTATTTACAATTGAACCCGCTTAATAAAGCTCTTATCGGTTGATTCGGGATGCTTCATAAATCCCTAATCCGATAAATATCGCCAAAAGCGAACTCCCTCCATACGATACTAAAGGCAAAGTGATACCAGTAATCGGCAGAAGTCCTATATTCATACCGACATTAATTACAAAATGCCCCAGAAGTAAGGCAAATAATCCAACTATATAAAGATGTGCAAATAGTTGCTCTCTCACTCTAAATGCATGGCGCAAAAGTTGCCACAGCATGAGGTAAAATATGGCTATCAGTGCAGCTGCTCCTACAAATCCAAATTCTTCGGTAAATGAAGCAAAAATAAAATCTGTATGCCTTTCCGGAAGAAATTGTAATAGTGACTGTGTGCCTCTGCCAAATCCGCTGCCCAGTAATCTTCCGGATCCGACTGCGATCATAGCTTGAATTGAATTGTATCCGGCGCCGTGCGGATCTAAGAGTGGATCCAAAAATGTCAAAATCCGCTGTTTTTGATATTCTTTAACGAAATAAGAACTCAGCGGCAGGATGATTCCTGTGATCACACCTCCTAGAATTATTGCTATGAGAGGTATACCCGAAAGAAGTATCATCGCCAACCACGAGGTTAAATATATCAGTGCATTACCCAAATCCGGTTGCTGGAAAACCAATATAAAAGGCAATGCGACCAACGTCATATGCATTCCAATTCGTTTAAGAGTCATCGGCGGATACCTAACCAGTAAACTCGAAATGCTCACTAGAAAAAATGGTTTTGCGAGCTCTGAAGGTTGCAGCCGGAAACTACCTATTTCAAGCCATCTTGTGGCTCCCCGAACTTGTGGTCCGAGAAATGTAAACATTAGAAAAATGATTACCGCACCGTATATATACCAATCCAAATAATGATATGTGGAAAATTCAATTTTTGAGAAGATGAAGTAAAACGCAATTCCCACAATCCCAATAACCAACTGTTGGCGAAAAAACATGTGGTCAATTGACAGAAGCGTGATCAATCCTAAGGACAAAAGAAGGATAGCGGCGAGTGCTACGATCCAATCAAAAGTGTGAGTTCCTCTCCCCATGTGTATGATTCTACCAAAGTTTTACTCATTACGTCTGCAAGTAAATTTGCTGGTAATTTTTCGTACTCTACAGGCAACTGGACTCGTATTTTCTCATCAATTCGCAATCCTTTTTCTTTTCTTAATATCTGGATTTTTCGGACCAGTTCTCTCATTTTTCCGGCCGGAACATCCTGATTGGATTCAGAAGCATTTCCCAAGACTTCATAAACATCTCCACTTCCGGTATATTCCAACAGATACACGTTAACTTCTTCCATCACAATTTTTTTGATTGCAGGCGTAAGTTCTTGCGGACCGCTGTATTTAAGCAACCTAAAGGGGATGCGCACTTTCACGGCGTTTTGTTTCCTGAAAGCATGTATGATTGAAGCAAGCTTGATACCTTGTTGCATTTCTGTTTCCAGAGCTATATTTATTTGCGGTTTGTTTATGTCCGGCCAGTTACTTAAATGTACCGATTCTTCTCCCGTCAAATTCTGATACATTTCATCTGCCAAAAAGGGTGTAAACGGAGCCAAAAGTTTGCACAGAGTGACTAATACTTGATACAAAGTCTCATAACATGCTTTTTTATCCTGCTCGCTCTGGGATCCCGGACCGACACGATCGCGTGAACGCCGTACATACCAAAGTGATAAATCATTTACCAAACTTTCTATGGCCCCAGTTGAAGAAAATATATCAAAATTATCTAAACTGACACTTACCTTTTCAACTGTAGTTGTCAGTCTTGATAATATCCAGTCATCAAGTATCAACCCAGTACCGCCTGTATCACCCCTATCCCAATGGTCCACCGTGGCATATGTCACGAAAAAATTGTATATGTTCCAAAGTAATAAATGGAAACGCCGTCTGGTTTCATCGGCTTTTTTATAGCCAAACAGCATATTTTGCGTTGGATCATGTGATGCGTACATCCAGCGCATGACGTCAGCTCCGATCCGACCTGCCCCTTCGTTAAATTCGATTGAATTACCCCACGATTTGTGCATCGGCCGGCCATCTTCACCCAAAAGTGTCCCATAACCTAATACGGTTTTAAACGGAGGAATCCGCTCCAAAACAGTAGACATAGCAATCAACGAATAAAACCAATTTTTAAATTGTCCGGGAAACGACTCGGTAATAAAATTAGCCGGGAACCACTGTTGCCAGTATTTTTTGTCGCTGGTATAACTTACTTTTCCGGTTTTTGGATCAACTAAAGTAGAATACGGAACTATACCGGCATCCAACCAAACATTGCCGACATCAGGTAAACGGTCGACCAGATTATCGCATTTTTCACATTTAATTTTAACTTCATCAATCCAGGGTTTATGCGGGGAATGACCAGCAAATTCTTCCCAACCGGATACGGATTTTTGTTTAAGTTCTGTTTTACTTCCGATGACTTCAAAATGTCCGCATTTTTTACACTCATAAATTGGCAATGCCAAACCCCAATATCTGTTTGGCTTGGATATCAGCCAATCGTGCATGTGTGTTAACCAATCCAACTCTCTCTCTAAACCAAATCCCGGCAGCCAGCGGATTTGTTTTGCCACATCCTGCATTTGTTGTCTCAATGTCCGCCCTTTAATGTCTTTTTGATCAGGTCGATCCATAGCAATATACCACTCGTCTGCCACCTTCCAAACCAACTCGGTTTTGCACCGCCAACATGCAGGATATCGGTGCATATATTTTTCAATTTGGAACACCCAGTTTTTCCCGTTTTTATCATCACGGTTCAAAAAATCAAGTACCAGTTCGGGGTGTTTTTTGGCGTTTTTTCCGGTCAAAAAATCAAATCCGCCAATATAACTGGCGTCATCAGCAATCACCGGAATCATCGGTAATCCCAATTTCATTCCCAATCGGTAATCCTCAGATCCGGCACTCACTGCCGTGTGTACTAGTCCAGTGCCTTCAGATGTAGTTATGGGCAGGATTAATGGATCTGTAGGTATCACTTTGTGAAAAGTGTTAGGATTTGATTGAGCAATTTCACTTACAGCCGGCAACTCGTCAAAAGGACCTCGGTAAGAAAGTCCGACCAGTTCCTTACCTTTAACGGTTTTTACCACTTGCGGATCTTTGCCAAAAATTTTGTTTACCAGCTCCTTAACTACCCAGAAAAGATCTCCAGTAGTCCCTTTCACCAAAGCATAGTCAAAATTTTCATCGACTGCTACTGCGATGTTTGCCGGAATTGTCCAAGGCGTTGTTGTCCAAACTAACAAATACTCGTTTTTTTTACCAATTATTGGCAACTCGAAATAGACTGAATCGTGCACCACTTCTTTATAGTCCTCCGTCAACATCTCATGCTGGGATATGGCAGTTTCACATCTGGGACACCAGGGTACACTATCTCTGCCTTTATAGATCCAACCTTTCTGGTGACAGGTTTGCAAAAAATGCCAAATCATATAATTATTCTCATCAGACATGGTGTAATAAGAATGGTCCCAATCCATAAAATTACCCAATCTTTTTGTCTGTTCTGTCTGAATCTTGGCAAATTTATTGACTCTATCCTTACAGAGTTCCACGAATTTAGCGATGCTTTTCTTTTGATCTCCTGGTACTAAATTTTCAATATCTTTCTTATTTCTTATCCCCAATTCCTTTTCGACCTCTACTTCTACCCATAAACCCTGGCAGTCAAAACCGTTTTGAAATCTTCCCGCTTCTCCTTTCAGATTGTGATAACGCTGCCACAAGTCTTTAAAAGTCCGACCCCACGCGTGATGAATTCCCATGGGATTGTTTGCCGTTATTGGTCCATCGATAAAGGAAAATCTTTTTTTAGCATTATTATTACGGTCGAGATATTTTCGGACAATACCCCCTTCGTACCACGATTTAAGAAGGCGCTCCTCCAGCTCAGGAAAATTTACCTGTGCTGTTACCGGTTTAAAAGTGTGTTTTTTCGACATAAAAAATCCGTTCTGCTTATATCTTACTATAAGGACGAACGGATGTCCGTGGTACCACCTTAATTTAGTTGTAGTTTGTTGGTTAAACCCTAAAACCTACAACTCTTAAACAGCTATTACGGGCTTACCCAGAGGGGTCTAATCTTAAAAAGACCATCCTGAACTTTTCTAGGAACTTTTTAATTTCTTCCCCCAACGCTTGCTATTTATTAGCAATCTTCCGTTGATAACGGAATTTGGCGCATTTAGCAAATTTAAGTATATCAATAAGATCAGCATTTCACAAGATATGATAAAATCATGTAACTATTCACTCTTCCGATAGAAATGTTATTGTTCGATCCGTCAGCTGACGGAGAGAACTTCTCACTTCAGCTATTGGCCTCGTTCGAAGAATAAACTATCGGAAATCTGAACTGTTACTAAAATCATGTCTTATATTTTATGAAACCAGAAGATATACGTAAAAGTATTATTCAAAATTACGGTCCAGACAAACTCTGGATTAGTCTTCGCGGTTCCCCGCCGGGTTTACACAGCAAATGGAATATTGAAGACGCAGTCATACCATCACTCGTAAATCTTCGACAACTTAAACTGAAAGGAGATAACTATCTTCAAGGGATGATAATTAACTTTTTTAAAAGTCTTGGTGGTATGCGACCGACACGCGATCAATCATTGAAACTCCGAAGTATGGCACAACAAGTTGTTGATGAATTTCCCGACGACACACTTATTTTTTAGTTCAAGCGTGCTTGAATATGTATTACGCTCAGGAAAATCTGGAATTCGCACTCAGCTTTGGATTCATGATCGTTCTTTATGGTCAGTAAATGATCACCTTTGGCAACAAGCTGAAGAATATATCGACTATATAGATCCTGAAAATCTTTAGTTTTTCTCCCTCATATCAAATAAACAACCTTGGTCTTACCATTCGGGGTTTTAGGTTATATAGCCTACACACTTGTAAATGTTCCGGCCATAACTTCTTCTATTGGAAAAACCAAACTTTCATTTCGCTTTTTTAGACTGTTCAAATAAGCGGTATGTCTTTCACCTATAATGAAGAGGTATTACCTGCCTTGCCGTAGAAATGCGGGGATTCTTAGGCCATCAATACATTTTTAGATCAACTTCTCCAAAACACCGTTGATATAGATTGCTCCTTTTTATGTCATCAAAGTACGAGGATAAAGTAACAAAGGAAAGAAACATTGTCAATCAGCATCAATATGAGTCTAGCTGTAAACTGTCAATAGGAAAAAATGTTGTCATTACAACCTAAGTTTGATTTAGCTAGTACTATAGTATATACTACTCATGATCGGAAACGATCAAATTCGAAGGCTTAAGGGCTCTGCAAAGAGTCCTTTTTGCTTTTTAAAGCTTTCCGCGTACATCCTGTTGTATTTCGTTTGGTTCACAAATGAAGTTGCGTATCTTCTGAATATCGTATATCGGAACACGTGTTTCCTGAAGTTCGACTGAAACCCGTCGTGCTGTGGCAAATATAAACACTTTTTTCTTATCTTGCATAAGTTGCTTGACTGGATCAGCAAAATCGCTGTCTCCACTCCAGAGTATGAACGTATCGGCATTTTTTCTTTCATAATCCAGCATCATGTCCCTGCCGATTTCAACATCAAAGTTGCACTTTCTCACTTCCAAATATTTTGTTCCATGATCATACAGTTCTTTGAGTTTTGCGTTAAGAAATTCAATCGTCTCAATACTCAACTTGCGTAGAAGAGGTTTTTTGATGAACTTTTCTAAAACGGATGGAGAATTGGATGGAATACCCGTTGTATCAATCGAAAGACGCATGATCTTTACAGGTTTTGAAATTACGATATAGTCGTAGGTTTTGGCCTCTTCGATAAATTGTTTAGAGCCATCATCACCTTCAAGGACACCGTTATATAAATACACTGCATTAATAGTAGAAAATGAATCTAAAAGTTGCTTTAGGCGCTTTGAGTTTATATTCCACTTTAACTTTGAGGACCAATGATAGGCATTGCTCCAGTCTAAATAGATGTTTGTTTTTCCAGTAAATATATTCGACAGCTCTTTTATCCGATCTGGAAATATTTTAGCCAACTTTTCGATTCTTTCTGTTTTTGGTTTAAACATGCTCTTATTCCATTATACATCAATCACTGTTTTCTAAGTCGTCGCACAATAGTTAGTTTGCGACGTGTGAAGCATGGGTTGAAGCTAATGATGGCAAGGTATTTATCCTTATAATCGCTTAAAGTCCTTCTTATGGAATATAATGAAAAAGTGTTTTCCACGGGTAAAGAATAAATTCGTCGGCACATAAAACACTCCTCACCCGTTCAAGACGATGAATCATACTACTTCCTTCTATTCAAGCCTTTCTACACCCACGACAGCCTCAACCAAAACCGTACAAGTATTGTGCAACACGGATCCAGGTAACTTCGCTTACCTCATGACTGAATTTGTTGAAAACGTAATGATCTATACGTAAATATCAAGGGTATGGTTCCGATAAAAATTGTGTAAATCTCTACAAAGCTATTGCCGTATCGTTTAGATTGCTATTTTTTAGCTAAACCTCATCTGGGATGAATGTTCCCAGGATATATAATTCTATATATCGATTTTTTCCACTATAGGTAAGGCAACTCTCAATCTCTTAGGAAAAACTCGAAAAGTTGATCTAGTTATTGTTCAGGTAGTACAAGTCGTTCGGGTTGTCAGGTTTACACGGTTCTCCTGACACGCAATTCACAGGAATTTTCCATCTTACATGTGGAAAACATGTATTTCCTTGTAAAACTTTTATATTTCCAGTTGAGACGTCAAAACAAACATTTACTTCCTTATCAGGAGTAAAACCAGAGTTACCAGGCTCCCCTTTGTCGCCTTTCAGCCCAAGCGGTCCTGGATCACCTTGATCTCCTTTTGGACCTGGTTGCCCTACTAATATTACCTCTCTGAAATTATTAGGACACTTTTTAAGAATGCTGAAACCATCATTTACAGAAAATAGAAATCCGTGTCTATTTTCACAAGCTGTGGTTATTTGTGGTAAACCATCGGTTACAGCTTTAGCAAGCCCCGTACTTACAACTACAAATGCGAATAAGATCAATATAATTTTAACGACATTAATTGCGCTCATAAAATCTCACCTCCTTGATTGTCAATTACTACCAATCAATCCATTTGGGCTCATCGTCTATCATCATCTGCTCAACTTCTCCCCTAGCTTCCCCAGTATTGTCATGGAAGGTTAATATAAATAACCTTAGGGTGTTGTATCCAGGAACAATTAAAGAGTTATCTTGTTCTGCCAACGTCTTTATAGTGTCAAAATCACTCATAATAATAACTTTATCTGTTTCCTCAACCCTACCTGTTACTGTTGTGTATCTTAGTCCGATCTGTACAGATTGCATCTCGGGATTTATATCTACTATGTCATCTGACTCAAATTCTTTATAAAGATCACCATAAATTGATCCTTGTTGATGGAGTGCCTCAACTCTGTTGTAGAACTGCTCTCCTTTTGGGGTGCTACCTTTTACGATCCTACGTGAAGGCGTTGGTGTGGGCAATTGAGTTGGTTCAGTAGTCGGTCTTGTAGATGGCACATTTACAAGACTTGGGTTAATAATTGGAGAAGATTGGAATGTTGGTGTAGCTATTTTAGTAACCTCTTGTGAGGAGGAGGCAAGTTTTTGTGTATCTTTATCAACCAATGCAAGTCTCTCCATTACCAAAGAGATGAGGAAAAAAAGAGAAAATAATAAAATTTTTATAGCCTTTGGTAACCCGATATTCCATGTGCTTCTGATGTAATTCCAAAATGGCGGAAAGATAACTATTCCCGCGAACGTGATTAAGGTTGCATAAAACAATCCGAGATCAGAGTTGCCCACAAGAGTAGAAAAACCTGAGGTCATTCCCTTTCCAATAAAAACAAACCCTATCATCCAACCCAAGATGGTAGCTATTGAAAATCTTTTTACAGGCAGTTGAGACTGATTCTCCATGATTCACTTCCTCTTATCTTTTGAGTAAATTGTTATCTTACTTGTCGTAGTTATGGAATTCTGTTGTATAGCTTCCTTCAACACTGTTAGTTTGGCCTGTTTGATTAATGTAAGAAATTCGATAGACCTTACCATCTCCTCTCAACTCATATTTGAAATTTTTAAGCTTACTTATGGCTATTTCTAAATGCGCATAAGATCCTTGTTTGCTGGTCTCTAAGACCTCTTGCATGTCAGAAATCTGATGAGGGTATTTTCCTTTACTTACGTAGTAAACATTAATTGAAGCCTTCAGGAAATCAAAAGTGGCTTTCTCTTCACCTTGTGTTGCAACGATCACTTGTCGTTCGGCATCCTTTTTGGACAAAAATCTTGATAAGTAGTTAAAACCTAGGACACTACTTGCAACAATCAAAAAGAAAATGATTCCTATTGTTATTTTCTTCCTCATGGTCACATAAAATGAGTGTCAAAGTCTATTTTAGACTTATTTAAAGAGCAAATCAAATAGCGCCCTTCAAGAAAACTTCTCTAAGACCTACCGCTGCTCCCCTGTTTGGCAAAACACAAAAAAGCACCTTTCATCTAGTTGCTTTGGAGCAAGTTGAGCTAAAAAGTCTCGCTATCGTCCCTGTCTTAGAAATGCGGGAATGTCAAATTCATCTTGCTCCGGAGGTGCTTCATCCGCGGGCGGGGTGGGTGGCGGTTTTTCATCTTTGGTTTGCTGATCATCCGCTCCCTGAACGATCGTCTTTTGCCCGTATTGCAGAGTCTGGCCGAACGGACGTGTGAGTCCTTGAAGCGTCCTTCTGGTTTCATCAAATCCTGTTGCAATCACCGTAATTTTTACCTGATCAACCAGCGCTTCATCAATTGATGCGCCAAAGATGATGTTGGCATCAGGATCAACTGCAGATGCGATCATTTTCGCCGCATCGTCAACTTCGTACATCGAAAGATCCTTACCGCCGGTGACATTGATAAGCACCCCTTTAGCACCATCCACCGATACTTCAAGAAGCGGTGACGATATGGCCATGCGGGCAGCAGCTGTAGCCCGATTTTCGCCGGTACCGATGCCAATCCCCATCAGCGCCGATCCGGAATTCGTCATGATTGTTCGTACATCGGCAAAGTCAACATTTATGAGTCCCGGGGTAGTGATGAGGTCGGAAATACCTTGCACGCCATGAGATAATACTGAATCAACGATCTTAAACGCTTCAAGCAGAGAAACTTTTTTGTCAACTACATCCAGTATGCGTTGATTCGGAATTACTATGAGCGTATCCACTTTTTCCCGTAATTGTTCAATCCCATCTTCTGCCTGTACCATCCGCCGCGTACCTTCAAATGTAAATGGCTTGGTAACCACAGCTACGGTCAAAGCTCCCATTTCTTTGGCAATTTGGGCAATGGTTGGCGTTGCGCCGGTTCCGGTACCACCACCCTCACCGCAAGTCAGAAATACCATGTCAGCGTCAAGCAAATGTTCCTTTATCTTTTCCCGTGATTCCTCAGCGGCTTGCTTACCAATATCAGGATTACCTCCTGAACCCAATCCGCGCGTGAGATTCTCACCGATTTGAATCTTGACTGACGAGTGCGACGTCAATAGCGCCTGGGCATCAGAATTGATGCCGATAAAATCAACTCCGGCAATTTTGGCATCCGCGATCATGGAATTTAACGCATTGCATCCGCCGCCGCCAATACCTACTACTTTTATCTTGGCAAATCTGGCAATATCGGGTTTAATGAGCATAAAAGTAATCCTTTTTGTTGAAATCTTAGAGGCAGGATGATGTCCAATGGCAGGCGTATAGTATCACGGGACGTGGACTTTGTTCAACTGATTATTGTCTAATTTATTTAGAGACTGTTACAACGCTTTAATTATGGTAGAAATGGTTTAAGAATATCGACAATTTTTCCTAATATACCTTTAACCGGTAATTTTCCGGTGAATTTTCCTACTTGATTAAACATACCTTGACTTTCTTTAGGCACCAGCTTGATCCCATATAATACCAGACCTACAGATGTCGCAAATGCAGGTTTGAGAATTTCATCTACCAACCCCGTAATGTTTTGTGGTACTCCGATTCTGACTGGCATCGCCAGATTTTTTCGAGCTGCTTCAACAATTCCAACTGTTTCCGCGCCGCCGCCGCAAACAACCAATCCGGATGGAGTCATTCCACCAAAGCCGCTTTTTTTAATTTCCAGACCTACCATGGTAAATATCTCATTAAGCCGTGGTTTGATAATCCCTTCAATCAATGTCTTGCGTGAAACTTTCTTGAGATCTTCGGTTAGCTTCAAACTATCCAGATTTATTTCATCTTCATCTTTTCGGCGGTATTTTATTTCCTCATCCGGTAATGCGGGCACTTTGGGTTTTTGTGAAAGCAGTAATTTTATTTTTTCGGCGCTTTCCAGGGAAACTCGGAGGCCTATGGCTAAATCATTAGTGATATTTTTAGCGCCTATCGGAATCACGCTTGAATATGAAAGCGCACCTTCGACAAATACCGCCACATCGGTAGTTCCCCCGCCAATATCAACTAACACTACTCCCAACTCTTTTTCCGTATCGGTTAATACTGCTTGAGCAGAAGCAAAACCATTAAACACAATACCTTCACTTCCAACACCCAATTCGCCCACGCATTTTTCCAAATTTCTAACTGCTGTTGCGCCGCCTGTAACGATATGAGTATCCACTTCAAGCCGCACACCCGTCATTCCGATGGGGTCGGCAATACCCTCTTGGCCATCAACGATGAAACCTCGCGGCAACACATGTAAAATATGCCGTGATTGGGGAAGTTGTATTGCTTTGGCAGCATCAATGACACGCGCAACATCATCGGAAGTTATTTCTTTTTCGGGATGAGCTACAGCAACTACTCCATGAGAATTTTGGGATGATATATGATTACCTCCAATACCTACATACGCTGTTGCTACTGACGTACCTGCCATGCGCTCTGAACCTTCTAATGAAGGAGAAATTGCCTCAATCGCATCCTCAATATCTACAACTTGTCCTTTTCGAAGACCTTTACTATCAACGACTGAAACACCAATTATAGAAGGCGGACCTTCTTCTTTGATGCTTGCGATGATGGTCACTACCTTGGAAGTTCCAACATCTATGCCTGCCACAATTCGATCACGCATATACGTTAATTAATACTTTGAGCCGCAGGAGTCGCACTCTGTGATGCGACATTTTCAACAAAAGTAAGAACTGGCTTGCTAAATGTCATGTTCACTCTGAGCGGCCACTGTCCATCTATTCTAAACTGTTTAAATAAGAGTTGTAAAGATGCGGCCATTTCTTTTGCGTTTTTAGAATAATCCATAACCACAATAGTCTTTTCATATCCCAATGTAATTAAATCCTTTTCACATGATATTTGTTGCGGCAAGGCTTCATCAATATCCTTAAGATTAGTCAGTAAACTGAGAATCATTTTAATTTGTGGATCTTCAATTATTAAACCTATTTTTGCGTGTGCTATGCAGGATAAATAAATAGGCGGCCGCGTGTCGTAAGTATCTCCCCCCAAAACCATACCTTCACTGTCAATAAACGTAATTTTATCATCAATTTGTACCCAGGCAATCGGTTGACGATATTCCATAACAAGACGCAGGGTGTGAGGCAGCTGTTTTGAAATCAGAATATTTTTCACCCAAGGATTTTTGTCTTTTATATCCCTTTTGTACTTATCTTCATTTATTAGAAGAAGATTCTGTCTGCTTTTAACCGATACTAGATCCGTTAACAAATCACTGCTTCCTGCTATATAAACAACTTGTAAGCGGAAAAAATCTCCGTTTAAAATCTGTAGCACGATGGCAATCAACAATAACAAACATGCCGGAATAATTAATAAAACTAAGAGACGTTGCACTCGTCGCTTCACACTTCTGATTCTACCACGTTAACCAGTCGAGACGCGCCATCTTGGATAAAATTTTTGCTCATAATCTGCAAATTGGATTGAAATGTGTGGCGTTTTTTATATAGCAACTTAATCTGTTGCAGTAAAAGATCAGGCGTCAGATTTTTTTGTAGAACTACGAGCGCTGCATCATGAACGGATAGCAATTTCGCATTCTTCAGTTGTTCATCCCCTCCAGCCCAAGGAAGTGGCACAAACATTGCGGGCTTTTTGAGAATCAGTATTTCACTAACTGTATTGGCTCCGGCGCGCGCAACGATTATCCGGGCAGAATTGAGTACCCACCCGATTGTGTTTTGATTCAAATAGGGAATGGGGTAATATCGGTGTTTTAATGCCTTTGCAAGTTTTTCTTTTATTCCAGACAGCCTTTCATAATCCTTATAAAAAACAGTCTCTCCGCATTGATGGATTACCGCAAATTCCTGAATCAATTCGCCGATAATAGGCTCTATCAACACATTTAAACTGTGAGCTCCAAGGCTACCGCCTGTAATATACAACAATGGTTTATCTTCATCGATATTGATTTTTTCTTTAACTTGAAAAATTTCCGGCCGAATAGGAATACCCGTCAAACAGATTTTTGATTTAGAAAAAAATCCTGTTGTAACATCTTGGGATATGCATATCTTTCGCGCAAAGATACCTATGATACGGTTAGCCAAACCTGCGGCAGACGTCTGCTCGTGAGTTATTACGGGAATACGCATGAACCAGGCGCCAATGGCAATTGGCAATGCGATGTAACCTCCAAATGAGAGGACTACCTGAGGTTGCTCACCTTTAAGTATTTTGCATGAATTTACCAACCCTAAAGGAACTTTAAGTAAGGATATTAAGCCATGAAACGTTAATTTTCGCTGCAATCTTCCTGTAGTCAAATTGATAAAACGAATACCCATGGATTTAATTTGACGGAATTCTTGTGAAATTGTTTCATCACCCTCTAACGCATTTCGGCGTCCTACATATACAATTTCCCATCCCCGGCTTTCTAATACCGCAATTGTGGCGAGTGCAGGTGTAAGATGACCACCCGTAATAATAATTTTCTTCCGCATAAGGTTTTATTTGGTATTTTGCCTACTTATATTTAATAGAATACCTAAAGATGCCAGTATGGCAATTAAATTTGATCCTCCGTAGGAAATCAGAGGCAGCGGCACGCCTGTCAAAGGTACGAGAGCCACCATCGCCCCAAGATTTATGACGCTTTGAATTGCAAACCAAGCCCCAATACCCCCTGCTAGCAACTGACCAAATCTATCCGGTGCCCTGCGAGAAATGATAAATGCCCGATAAATTATTATCATAAATCCAATCAGCAATAGCAAAGAGCCTAAAAATCCTATCTCTTCAGCAATTATTGCAAAAATAGAATCTGTAGTAGCTTCGGGTAGGTACTCATATTTTTGTCTGGATTTACCGAGTCCTACACCCAACCAACCACCCGCCCCCAAAGCGATAAGAATTTGGCGAATATGATATGAGGATCCCAAAGGGTCCTGTTGGGGATTAAGAAAAGTTGTTATTCGCGCAAGCCGGTATGGGACAATAAATGCCAATATAGAAACTGATATAAACCCTACGGGAAGCAATAATAAAAAGTGCATAATATTTGCTCCGGAGATGAAATAGAGCACCCCAGCAGTACCGGCTATGATAACTGCCGTACCCAAATCAGGCTGAAGTATCACCAAACCCAAAACTAGTATCAAAAGAAATATGAATGGTGCTAGTCTGCCTTTTTCCTTGAAAGTAAACCAGGCAGAGAGATAGATTGAGAGCGCGAGTTTCGCAAACTCAGTCGGCTGGAGTGAAAAAAATCCGAGATTGATCCACCTTTTTGCACCCAATACTTTGATTCCCAATCCGGGAATAAACACGGCTACCAGAAATATAAGTGTTATGACGAGCAAAGGAATTGCCGCTTTATACCATATATGATAATCAATTATTGAAAATACACACATGACTATAATACCAATTAGCGCAAACACAGCTTGATCTTTTACAAAATGATATTGGTCGCCAAAATCCCTAAAGGCCACAACAGAAGAAGCGTTGAAAACAGAAAGTAAACCAAATAAAGTAAGTACCAAAATTGCAATAAACAATACTCGATCAACCCTCGCAAACTTTGAAAGTTTCAATTTTGGGAATTTCACAGATAATTTTTTGGTCATGTTAAATATTACCATCACTGCTTAGGCAGCCTTGACTTATTGATATTTGGTGCCTGGTGGCCCAATGAAGCATATTCCCTCTAGTTTACGAACGTGATATTAGTGCTAACCAAAGTCCAAATGCGGATAGCATTACGCTGATAATCCAAAACCGCATTACTATTTTTGGCTCCGGCCAACCTTTTTGTTGTAACCATAAGTGAAGAGGTGCGGCTGCCATAATTTTTTTCCCCAAGTATTTCTTTGCCAGAAGCTGGATAAGCGAAGACGATACTTCTGCAACAAATACTCCCCCAATGACAACCAACGCAAATGTCTTACCCAACATGAGCCCAACAACAGCAAGTGTCGCCCCAAAAGCCAAAGCTCCCACGTCACCTAAAAATATACGTGCCGGATAAACATTGAAATATAAAAATGCGATCAATCCTCCTAACCACAGTGCAATAAAAATAGACAATGGAGTATCCAATATCGCAGCGGAAATAATCAGAAAAGCGACTAATGAAATCATCAGAATCCCCGCGGCTAAACCGTCAAGCCCGTCTGTAATATTAAAAGCGTTGCTAAATGCGATGATTACAAAAGCCGCAAACGGGATATAGAGAGGCCCCATATCAAGAATTGTAAGCAGTGGAATATGCAGAATTTCAATTTTCAGGTCCGAATACAACCAAGTCGCAATGATCAATGCAAGAATAATTTCGATAATGAGTTTATGACGTAGGCGGAGTCCGAAAAATGCGTCTTTTGCCCATCCAAACGTCTTTTTCATGTCGTCGTACAACCCGAGTAACCCAAATGATAAAAAAGTGAACATTACTATTCCGGCTTCTAAGACTAAATCATAAACTGCGGTAATAGGTACAAAAAAATACTTAAGCAATAGGAGCATTATCGGAAATAAAATTGCGGTAGTCAGTATCACCAACAAACCTCCTCCAACAGGAGTACCAACTTTTTTTTGGTGAAACTTATCAAAAATTGGAGTAGGTTTTTCAAAAGCATCTTTTGTTGTTTGAGTTTGGCGTTGAAATCTGAGTTTATAGAGGATATGAATAAAAGGTATATACAAAAGACTGTTAAGTACGAAAGAAAAAAGAAGAATCGTCAATATGGTAATCATAATTTTAAACTACATTAGCTTCATTATCAGCTTCGGTACTAACAATAAAAAAGCTATAATCACGGACCCGCCAGCAACCGTTAACATCATTCCCGCAGCCACATCTTTGGCTATTTTTGCTTCATGGCGCCACTCACTAGTAATTAAATCAGTCATTGCCTCAAGCGCTGTATTGATCAATTCAGCGGACATCCCCCAAATGATCGTAAGAATTATAAGTACCCACTCAATTTGGGTTAAACCTACATACCAAGAGGTTAGAATAGCAATAGTTGCCAAAATTGCATGAACCCTGAAGTTCGGTTGAGTAGTTAGTGCCCAAATAAGGCCGGAAAAAGCGTTTTTAAATGATATATGGTGTCTCTTTATAAGTTCGTCCATTTATACCTTCATTATATGACATTTAACCAAACCATATCTAGTAACCACGCGTATATTTCCGAAATGATTCAACTGCATAGGTTACCAAATAATATGGCGTAAGCGGTAAATCATGCGCGTGTAGAAACCGCTTTTCCTCACCTCCGAATCCTTGCTTAAACAGCGTGATCCCTCGCCATGGATGTCTGTTAGAAGTCAGAGGAGCTATTCCCCAAAAATTGTAGTACTCAACACCAAGTTTTTGGGCTAATTTAATTGCATGCCATTGGAGCAAATGCGTCGCTCCCGTTTTAGTAGGCACTGAAGCGCTATGATGGTAGATGAACTGTGATCCAAAATGTACAAACAGACTGGCTGCAAGAAGTTTTTTTCCATCCTTGGCAAAAAGGAGATAAACTTTATTCGATTTGGAAAGCAATTCAAATTCTTCTTTAATTCCTTTATGCGGTACAAACTCCTGACGCACAGCAGTTTCCCCATAAAGAGAAAGAAACATATTTATATCGGTAGACTCATTTACTGTGATTCCCAACTTTTCGGCATGTCGGATAAGATAACGGGTGGATTTTCGCATTTGGGAAAGAAGTGTTTCTTCCGGAAGTTTCACATTAAGAATCCAACAAATTTCTGCATCCATTGCTTGAAGAGGTGAAAGACGGAAACCTTTTTTTATAAAAAGTGACTGATTGTCACAGGAATTCTCAATCATGGGACTTACTCGAATAAAATCCGCTCTGCGCTCTTTGCCCAAAATTAAACATTCATCGATAAATAAATTCCAAAGCTTATCATTATTAAGCCCAAATACCGGACCGTGCCGAACGTGCAGGAATTTGCCTCTTTTGGCTTCAATCAAAATAATTTGTGCAACCCCCAACAGTTTTTTTCCTTCAAAAAATCCCCAACGAACAACTTCATTTCCTAATGATTTTTGAATTTCACCCCAATCCCACGACTGAAAAAATGCCCAAGAATTATGCGTTTCTACGTAATTATTCCACAGATTTTTATCAATAAATTCTTTTGTGATTGAAGGCATATGTCTCAAATTCTGTCCCGTCACTACCCGTTGATAGTGAATGGACTAGGGTTGTTCTTTATAAGGTGAACACGTTACAAACCCTTGTTCCAAAGAACAGCAATATGAAGAACTTTGACAAATTCTACCCCTTTGGGGCATATCACATTTCACTGCTTCATCCCAACTTCCACAACGGCACTTTTCAGGTGACCACCTGCCAGACTCACATAATTGAGAAGGCTCTGGTTCTTGAGCATTTTGCCTTATCTCTTGAGCAGTTTGGGTCAAGTGAAGAGTTACAGGGATAGCTAACATGACAAAAAATGCCAGTGCCGTAATTTGCAATCTAAGCGCCATTTTATATTGACAGTCAGAACATACCGTGGATTCTGTCAACATCGGCATCAATGTCTGTTTTCCGCACACTCGACAGCTTATTTCGTGATACTCAGTGGAACGAGCGATTCTGCTTTTCGAAACTTCATTAAATGAAATAACGCTCATGACAATACCCAAAAATATCGCAGGTATGCCATATACCAAACTCCAAAATGGGATGCGTGTTTGCAATATTGCCACACCTCCGAATAATAACCCTAAAGATACCACGATCAGGGCACTATTTTGGAAAAGGCGATAGATTAAATTTGGTGAGTAGAATTCTTCTTTTTCAGTTGGCATGCTGTTGTTTCTGTACTGCTGCCTTTATCAGGAAAAAAATAGCTGCCGGAATGGCAAGCGGAATAACTACAAACAAGAAGAGGAAAAAAAGCAGAATAAGGCGCACTATAATCGGTTGGCTATTTACAAAATCAAGGACCTTGCGTGCAAATACTTCAAGTTGCATAATGTATACCCGTCTTACGCTGGTTTGCAACCTGAAAGGTTGCTAAAGCAGCTTAGAGGGGTATATGGCCGGAACATTTTAAGTATGTAGGCTATATACTATTATAGAGTGTAATCCTAATCTGAGCAATTTCTCAATCGCAAAAACCTCTTTCTACTTTATGATATGCTACATTAATGAAGTTACCAAACCTCATTGTGTCTACCATACGTACTGGATTTCAATTATTAATCAGCCAACGCGTACCGCGCACTGTAAAATTAGGATTACTGTTGATATTTGTTTTGTATGTCCTTTTTCCGATTGATATTATCCCGGATTTTCTGCCGCTTATAGGCATTGCCGATGAAGTGACTCTTCTGTTTTTACTTCTCAGATTCATCGTGAAAAAATACAGCCCTCAGTCACAAGATGTTACTGCCGTTATCGACGGAGAAATTGTTTCCAAATAAACAAATTAAAACAGATTAATAACTTTATTCGCGTCAGACATTATCATATACGGATAAGTGGGTAAGTTTATAGAGTATTTCGCTGCTTTTTCTGATTCCGGACAACTTCCCATAGTATATCCAATTTTAGAGTAATCAACACCCCGAGGATCAATCACATTACTGAACCAGTTTCCCAAAATAATTCCCTTTTGTTTTGCCCGGAAACGAATCTCATCCGCTTGTTTTGAAAAGATATTAAATCTCAGATAAACCGCGCCTGCTATTTGTGAAGGAACCGTCAATCCCTCACGCTTTGTAATTTGCATATACAGCTTGGTTATTTTCTTCCGCTGTAAATTAAATCTATCCAGTTGTGCCAACTGAGCATACGCCAATTTAGCCAAAGCATTTGGGAAACTCGCGGGAAACCAAGGCGGACGCAAGGCGTTTTTTTCAATTGCATAGACTGGAAATGAAAGTAATCCAAGTTTTTGACTAACGTATAATAATATTTTTCCTATTTGAAAAAAGTGGTACAAATGCAATCCTGTCACTGTAATTACCGGATGCAATAACTGCTGAAGTATCCAAAAATGAGGCGGATATGCCAAGTTGTTTCT